>JBNNED010000446.1:0-15316 GCA_050285825.1 Verrucomicrobiales bacterium
AAACCCGCCGAGGCCCCGACCATCGGCTGCGCCAAACTGACTCCGTCAAAAATCCCCGGCAGGTAAAACAAGGCGGTGTAAAAAATGACCCCCGCCACCCCGCAAATCAGGTAGTAGCATAGGAAGGGACGCGATCCCAGAGCCCGCTCGACCGTGCGACCGAAAAAATAGAGCCCAATCATGTTCACGAACAAATGAAACGGGCCACCGTGGAGAAACTGGAAGGTAAACACCCGCCACAACTCGAGCTCTTTCCAGGCTTTTTGGATACTGAACTCCCCGAAGAGATAAAGCGCGTTGTTGAGATAAAAATCCCCGGGATTGGTGAGAAGAATACCGAGAAAAAAATAGCGACATTGCTCAAAACGAGGGCCTTCACCACCGGAGTCCCGGCAAACATCCCACCGCCTCCGACAACGCCCCCCCGGCCCCGCATGTAATCTCGATCTGCAAATCCCACGCCCCACCCCTAGCACCGCTTCCCCGGTCTGACGAGTGTGGATTTTCGAGAAAAGAGCGTGCCAAACCCTGTTTGACTTCCTTTTTCCAACTATCCCTTCCTCCTGACGAAGCCAGTCCAGCCTGCGGAAATCAGTAAGCCCGAAAGCATCCAAGCCATCGCTCCGCGCCACTCCTCACGCCACCAATCAGCCTCCCAGAATCCTATCTGTTCCGCCTCAAAGGCTCCGGCGTAGCTCTGAAAGCCCCTAAACAGGGTCTCGACCTTGAGGCGCTCCAGTTGTTGCTGAACCTGGTGTGCCTGATACAAATCTCTGGCCTGACAATACTCGTCCACGGCTTTCCGCTGAGCTGCTGTCGCATTCGGAATTTGCGGACTGCTAAAACCAGTCTGTTTTTCCAGATATTTCTCAAAATCCTCCTCGCTGAGAAGAGTCAACAAGTGTCGTTTTTTCTCTTCAGCCACCTGCCGGTGTTTCTCAAGCTCCTCATCCAAAACCTGTATGGCAGACTTTCGCCTACCTTCTTGCAGCCGATCATAGAGCACGATCTTCTCATGTGCCCAAGCATCGACTTTCTGCGACAAAGCCTCGGGACTCCGGTCGATCGCCCATACGCGAACACGATTTGGCCTGATCAAACTGACCCGCAAGACATTTCCCATCAATTTGCCCTTGGTCTCCCCCCGCTTCATTTCCTCTTCCTGAATGCCCAGCAAGTGGCCGAATTCACGCAACTTTGGACTCTCCCTTACTTGGTGACCCAAGCCAAAACACCCGGTAAATCCTCCACTTGCCCCACTCCCGCCTCGAGTTCCCGGTTCTGGCAACAGCACTAATTCCGCATCGCTCCGATAGAGAGGCTTTGCCCATAAAACGGCGATTATGAAGCCGCACAAAGTGCCCAAGGCACTTCTTAAGCTGACATCCATGAGAACTTTCCTCATGCCAGATCAGACCCCAGGCTCTCCCTATTGTTCAATGCGAGCCAGTCTTCACTTCCGGAAGAATTTTTCGACGTGGGCTTCTTCCGGAGCTTTGGTGAGGAGGGAAACGACGATCATGGCGAGCGCTCCCGCCGTCCAGCACACCGCGACCGGCATGATGCCCGCGCCGAGGTGGTAATCGCCGCCGAAGCCGGATTTGGCAAAGAAGTAAAACCAGGTGCCGAAGACGGCCAGCACGCAGGCGAAAGCCCCTTCTTTCGTCGCCCGCCGCCAGTAAAGCGCGGCGAGAACGAGCGGGGTGAGCGCGGCGAAGCCGGTGAAGGACCAGACGGCGAGGTCGAAGACGTTTTTCTTGAAGAGCACGAGGGAGAGAATGTAGGTCAGGGCGACGATCCCGACGATGAAGCCGCGGGCGATGAGGAGGATTTGGCCGTCGCCATACTCGCGCTTCGAGCGGTGGAGAACGACGTCGTTGGTGAACATCGTGCCGAGGCAGAGAAATTGCGAATCGAGCGAGGACATGATGGCGGCGAGAATGCCAGCGGTGACGAGCCCCACGATGATGGGATCTCCGACCATCATGCCGACCATTCTAGCGAGAACGGCACCGCTGATGGTATTTTCGGGGAGTTTGCCGGTGGCCCAGAGGCCGATGAGGACGCAGGGCACCCAGACGATCATGATGCAGAGGGGGTGCGCGACGACGGTGAGGCGGAAACTTTTCGCGCTGCGAGCCGTCAGCCAGTGTTGGAAAAGGTGGGGAAACATCCCGACGCTCAGCGGAATGAACATGTAGGTGGCGAACATGAGAGGCGGCACGCCCAGTTTGCCATCGCCCGCCGGAGTGCGCACGAGATGCGATTCCTTGGCTCCCTTGATCGCCGCTTCAAGGCCACCGAGTTTTTGGGAAATGAGGTAGAAGGCCAGCAGGCCCATGATCATGAAGACGATGGTCTGAAAGGTGTTGGCCCAGGCGGCAGCGCGTGATCCACCGGCGAAAATGTAGGTCAGGACCACACCGCAAATGATCAGTCCGGTCAGCCAGGGAGGCACCGCGCCATTGGTGGCTGCGAAAAGGTCCGGCAGGATCCCGCTCGTTCCGGGGCCCTTCGGCCCGGTCACGCCGAGCATGACTTTTTGCGCGCCGATGAGCCCGATGAGCAGGTAGGGAATGACGAGGGCGACGAGAATGGGAAAGAGGAGGTAGCCGAGGCTGTCCGATTGGAAGCGGGCGCGGAAGAATTGGATTTGCGTGACGTAGCCGTAGCGTTTGCCGATGGCCCAGAGCGGGAGGCCGATGACGAAAAAGCAGGCTGCGTGAATGAGCCCCGATGCGGAGGCCATCAAGCCGTAAGTGCCGACGCCGCGTTCAAAAGCTTCGCCCGTCGAACCCACGAGCGCGAAGGCCGTCATCGTCGTCCCGAAGACCGACATCAGGAGCATGAACGGGCCGATGGAGTGGCTCGCGACGAAGTAATCCTTCGAGGTGCCACGGAAAAAATACTTCGCTCCGAGCGAGAGGACGAGGAGCAGGGCGAGGTAGCCGATGATGATGTAAAGTGTTGCCATAGAGGACGGTGTTGAGCGTTGTGAGGATTATTTTTGCACGTTTTCCGGCTCTTCATCGGCCCATTTCTCCAACTTTTCGGGCCATGCGAATTTAATCACAAGGAACCAGAAAGCCGCCGCCACGACCGAGTAGCAGGCATGGTAAAACAAGCCGATGGGCATGAAACCGAAGACGAGATCCGCGCGGTCCCAATTCCAAAAATCCTGGTGCAGCACGGCTAGGACGACAAACGCAACGACAATCACCCCTCGGGAACTCATAGTGATTCATATACGGCAGAATCCCCGCCCTCTGTCGAGGAAAAGACAGCAAAACCCAGCGGATTTCGGCGAGAGTTCACTTGAGAATGAGCTGATGACCAAGCCACATGCCACCTCGGATTTTGGTCTACCCTCTTGTCCAACCACTGATTAACACAGATTTGCACAGATTTTTTTGCGACTTGCTCACCCACGATTTCAGGGAAGCCGCAGTATTTAATTACAATCCGTGCCAATCAGCGATCTGCATCTGGACAACCTCCAAAGTCAAATAAGCCCTGCCCAACAGTCGCTGCAATCCATGAGCCACATGCCACCTCACATCTTGACCTGCCCTCTCGTCCAACCGCTGATTAACGCAGATGACCACAGATTTTTCTTTGCGAAATGCCCACTCTGGATTTGAGAAAACCTCCTTCATTTCAAAAAAATCCGTACCAATCAGTGAAATCAGCGGTCATCATCAGAGCCGGGCGGCGAGTCGCTTACCGCCCTAGAATCAAGGCGTTGGCGGCGGCGTAGTGCTTGGCGTGGGTCAGGCTGATTTTGATTTCCTCCACTCCGCGACCGGCGGCGTAACGCTCGCCCTCCACACTAAGCCGCACCGTGGGCTCACCGCTTTCGCGACGCGTGATTTCGAGGTCCAGCCAGCCCAGTGATTTGCCCAAACCGGTCCCGAAAGCCTTGGCGATCGCTTCCTTGGCCGCAAAGCGCGCGGCGTAGTGGAGTTCGGGGCGTTTTTGGGCCTCGCAATAGGCGCGCTCGACTTCGGTAAAAATCCGCTGGACGAAACGTTCGCCGAATTCATCCATCGAGGACCGCACGCGCTCCACTTCGATGACGTCGATGCCGATTCCGATGATGGTCATGAGCTGAGAGCGGCGAGTTTTCCGGCGAGCTCCTTCATCTCCCGCACGGCCTGTTCCAGACCCACGGTGAGGGCTCGCGAGATGATGCTGTGGCCGATGTTGAGTTCCACGAGGGGCCGCACGGACTTGAGCAGGAGGAGATTATCGTAATTCAAGCCGTGACCGGCATTGACCTGTAAACCGAGATCGGCTCCGAGCCGCGCCGCAGCTCTCAGGCGAGCGATTTCTTCCTCCTGAGCCGCGTCCACCGCATTGGCGAAGCAACCGGTGTGCAGCTCGATCATTTCCGCTCCGACCTCGCGCGCCGCTTCGATTTGCACCGTCTCGGGGTCGATGAAGAGAGAAACCCGAATTCCCTTCTCGCGCAGAGCCGAAACGCAGTCGCGCACCGCTGCGAGATTTCCCATGACATCCAAACCGCCCTCCGTCGTGACCTCCTCCCGCTTTTCCGGGACGAGGCAGGCAAAGGTCGGCTGCAGAGCGCAAGCGAGCTCGGTCATGGCCGGAGTGACGGCCATTTCCAGATTCAGAGGCAGGAGGTCTGCTTATTTCAGTTCAAAGGCATCCTCCGCCTGCATGTGCCGGCGATCTTCCCGCACGTGAATGGTCAGAGAATCGGCTCCACCGGCCCGCGCCAAACGCGCCGCTTCGATCACCGAAGGCTCAGCCAGCGGCGAGGTGGGCGTTGCGGCGTAACGCGCCTGCCGGAGCGTCGCCACGTGATCGATATTGACTCCGAGCAACATGCCGCAAAGTAACACAGTTCAGCCGAAAATCAGTGGCGGAAATGACGGTGCCCGGTGAAGACCATGGCCAGTCCGGCCTCGTCCGCCGCCGCGATCACTTCCTCGTCACGAATCGAACCGCCGGGCTGGATGCAGGCGGTCGCACCCGCCGCAATGGCCGCATCGAGGCCGTCCGCGAAGGGGAACATGGCGTCGGAAGCGATGATCGAGCCCTTCAAGGACAAGCCCGCTTCCTGCGCCTTCCAGACTGCGATGCGGGACGAATCGACCCGGCTCATTTGACCCGCGCCGATGCCCAGGGTCCGGCCAGAGGTCGCGAAAACGATGGCGTTGGATTTGACGTGTTTGACCACGCGCCAGCCGAAACGCATCGCGGTGAGCTCCTCCTCGGTGGGCGGACGCTTCGTCACGACTTTCGTTTCGAGATCTTCCAAGCCCATGACGCTGTGATCTTTATCCATGACCATCATACCGCCGGGAGCGGAGCGGATGACGGGATCTTTGCGGTATTTTTCATAAGCCGCTTCCAGCTTCATCAAGCGCAGGTTTTTCTTCTTCTGCAAAATCGCGCGCGCTTCCGGGGTGAACTCCGGAGCGATGATGACGTCGGTGAAAATCTGGGAAATGACCCGCGCCACCCCTTCGTCGAGCGGACGGTTGGTCACGATGACCCCGCCAAAGGGAGCCTGACGATCCGTCTCGAAGGCTTTTTGCCAGGCGACGCGCAGATCGTCGTCGTCCTGCCCGATACCACAGGGGTTGGTGTGCTTGAGGATGGCGACGGTGGGGCGACGGAAGTCCGCGATGAGGTCGGCGGCGGCTTCGAGGTCGAGAATGTTGGTGTAAGACAGCTCTTTGCCTTGAAGCTGGGTGAAGCACTCGCCGAAATTTCCGTAGAGGCGCGATTCCTGGTGCGGGTTGTCGCCGTAGCGCAATTCCCGATCCAGTGGGAGGTCGATGGAAAGACAGCCCGCCGTGCCTTGATCACACTTGCCAAGGTAGTCACTGATGGCCTGATCGTAGTCCGCGGTACGACGGAAGACCTTCACGGACAATTCTTCGCGCAGGCGCAGCGAGGTGTCGCCCTCGTGCTCAGCCATGTCCTCGATGACCCGCGTGTAGTCCGCCGGATCGGTCACGACGGTCACGGATTTGTAGTTTTTCGAAGCGCTGCGCAACATCGAGGGCCCACCGATGTCGATATTTTCAATCGCTTCCTCCAGAGTGACTCCTTCCTTGGCCACCGTTTCCTCGAAAGGATATAAATTGACGACGACGAGATCGATCGGCGGAATGTCATGCTTCTTGGCCTGCGCCAAATGCTCCGCGTCCTCCCGCTTGTGGAGCAAACCGCCGTGGACCTTCGGATGCAGGGTCTTGACCCGCCCCTCGAACAACTCCGGAGCTCCGGTGTAGTCCGCGACGTCGATCACGGGGAGATCGGCCTCCCGCAGAGCTTTTGCCGTGCCCCCCGTCGAAAGCAGCTCGACTTGATACGTCTCATGCAGAGTGCGGGCGAAATCAACCAGACCCGTCTTGTCCGATACCGAAAGAAGTGCGCGTGCGATAGCCATAGATAAATTACTGTGATGCTGGAAACGGCCCTTGCCGTGCCCGTCCCCGTAACGGAGGCTCGGAAGGAGCGCAAGCGATTAATCCGAACGAGCGCCCCAAGTCCTTGATTCCGCAGGGATTTGAAAAAAAATAAAAAAAGAGATTGTCAGAGGGCGGTTCTCCGGATAGCCTCCCGCACCCCGCAAGCGCGATTAGCTCAGTTGGTAGAGCAATACCTTGACATGGTAGAGGTCACAGGTTCAAGTCCTGTATCGCGCACCATCCCCCTCCCTTTCTCCCCGCCACTTTCCCCAATCCTGACTCAGGATTTCTCTCGACCGCGATCATCCTTCGCTTGCGTCCCATCTTTTCTTTTTTTCTCTTCTCCGAATCATCTTGTCCATGTGCCGATGGCCTCGCCGGACGTCCGTGCTTCAAAGCGCCCTGCCTGAAGACAAAAAAAACCCGACCCTTCACAAGGAGAGGTCAGGATTTTTGATCGTCGACTGTTCTTCGACGGAGGGAGTTAGCGACGGCGGCGCAGAAGGATGCCGCAGCCCAACAGCCCCAAAGTGACGGCTCCGGGCTCAGGAATCGGCGCACTCGTCAACTCCAGCGCGTAGCTATCGGTATCGAGCACGTAGCGATCCAAATTGCCCATTTCAACCCCGTTGTCGATGTTGAAACGGATGAAAATCTCGCTCTGGGTCGGCACATTCCCGGTGTAGAGGCTTTGCAAGTAACTCAGCGCGTTGCCACTGAACGTGCTGTTCTCGTTGGCCGTGAAGGATACTTGGCTATTTCCCGTGATGTTCCGGTAATATGATCCGATGAGATGGGAATCAGCAGCCGGTGTGTCATCGTTATCAAAAAACGCGATTCCCGATCCACTCGGATCCGCCGTTTCCAGAAGGTAAAAATCCAGGTTCGGATTACTACTGCTTTCATCCCGAGCTCCCGTCACGGTGAAAGACAAGGTAGCTGCCGTCAGTTGCTCACCAGCCGCCAAAGTCGGCAAGGTAAAGCCGATGATGGCATTGCTATGTATCCGCGATCCGCTACCACCAGACGCCCCTACCGTGAAATTACTCACCGCTCCGGAGCCATCTACGTTATATCCAAGCGCCGCCCCTCCCGATTGTCTGAGGCCAATAATCGAATCCTTCGAGTTCACCACGGCCATGATCGTGGCGGCGTCCGCTGCGACTGGCAGCGCCAACAAAGTGAGTATGAACGGAGTCGAACTATTCATGTATTTTGTGTGACAAGTTTATCGAATACCGTCAAACAAATACTTCAGTTTACTTCAAATACATCCCGCGTGCAGATAGACCTTCGTCCGTGTCTCGTCCGTCAGCAGGTAATAAAACCAGCCCGAATCTTCGACAAAAACAGTGTAATAAGTCGCATTCAGCCACTCCCGATAGTCCGGGCAACCTGGTAAGAGCTCGATTTGAACCCGCACCCAGTCCTCCACTCCGTAATCCGCTTCCTCTTCCAGCTTCAGCTCTTGAACGAGTCGCTCTACCACGGCTGGACTCGTTTCAAAATAGTAATGATCACTCATATCAATAAAACCGCCCCCGCTTAAAAAATGGCCTTTCATGTGACTCTCCGGAGACCACTCGATTCCGGTGTCACTATAGAAGCGTTTCTCCGGCGTCGGGGGATCAAAAACAAGTCCGGCCACGCTCCCGAACAGAGCGAGCAGCGCCGGAAACAGGACCCAGAAAGAGCGGAAGCGTCGCCAATTTCGCCAGCGATAGAGTCCGTAGATGAGCAAACTCCACGGGAACAGAAATAAAAACCATATGATCCCAAAGAGCAGAACATGGAACAAGCCGTTACGGAAACCACTGGCGGGTCGGGTCCACCGCGCCGTTTCCTCGAGCACCGGCCCCAGATTGAACAAGAGAAAGGACAGCGCGAGCAAGCCCGCGAAACGCCACAAGCCGCTCTGCTTTTGTTTCAACTTTTCGCCCATTATCAGCAAAAAAATGCCAGCTCCCCCACCATCTGACAAGGGAGAAGCAAGCCCGCTTTATGAGAACTCCCGCCCGAAGTTCCCCGGTGATCACACGCAGCTCTTTTTTCTCGTCGCCCCCTCCGAGCAGTCCACGCCGCTCCGGCCTTTACAAATCCTCCTTCTTGTTGGAACTTCTTGTCCTACCGTGCCTGATCCCGAATCCATCCTTCTCCGAACCAAGGACGCCGGCCTGCGCCGCACCCGTGCCCTCACCGAGCTCATCCACACCTTGTGCGAGCAAGACCGCCCGATGACTCTCGGCGAGCTGGCCGATTCCTCGCGCCTGCGTGACCTCTGCGACAAGGCCACGGTTTTCCGCCTCCTCCAGAAACTCACCGACAAAGGACTCGTGCGCCGCCTCGGCCTCCACGAGCGCGCCGCTTACTTCGCCCTCCTCGTGCCGGGCCAGCATCGCGATTACCTGATCTGCACCGACTGCGGAACGATTTCCCCCGTCCAGGCTCCCTGCCCCGTCCACGAACTCGAAGAGGAAATCCGCCAGAAAACGGGCTTCAAAAACCTCTACCACGAGCTCGAGTTCTTCGGCACCT
The DNA here is from genome assembly GCA_050285825.1 of Verrucomicrobiales bacterium. Classification (GTDB taxonomy): domain Bacteria; phylum Verrucomicrobiota; class Verrucomicrobiia; order Verrucomicrobiales; family Akkermansiaceae; genus SW10. The sequence goes on from JBNNED010000446.1 coordinate 8,982, forward strand.
GCCCGAGCTGCGCTTGATTTTTCCATTTCCCTTCTTCCCCGCTCCGTCGCTTTTTCGTCACAAAAAAAGAGGCGGCACTTCCTCACGTTCAAGCTCATACCCATGCCTCACACCATGCCACGACTCATCACCTTTCTCATTCTGACCGCCTCTTTCCTCGCCGCTGAACCCGGGATCAACCCGAACATCGGGCACCGCCGCCATCATCATCACGATGACAAACACGGTACCGAGCCCGCCACGGACAAGCGCTTCCACACCTCCCGCGCTGCCAAGCGCCTTCCCGTTCTCCCGCAGGAAAAAGACGCCTTCAGCTTCGTCGTTTTTGGCGACCGCACCGGCGGACCAGCCGAGGGCGTTTCCGTTCTCGCCGATGCCGTCCGCGACGTCAATTTGCTGGAACCCGACCTCGTCATGACCGTGGGCGACCTCATCGAGGGCTACGGAGACCGCCCCACCTGGCTCAAACAAGCTGCTGAGTATAAAAGCATCATGGACGAACTGGAAATGCCCTGGTTCCCCGTCGCAGGCAATCACGACGTCTACTGGCGCGGTCCCGATCCCACGAAAAAACCGAAGGGCGAGCATTCCGAAGCATACGAAGTCCATTTCGGCCCGCTCTGGTATGCCTTCGAGCACAAAAATTGCTGGTTCATCGCCCTCTACAGCGACGAAGGCAATCCGAAGACCGGCGAAATGAGCTTTTCCAAGCCCGCCGCCCAGAAAATGAGCCCCGAGCAATTCGCCTGGCTCCAGGAAACGCTCGCCAAGGCCAAAAACGCCGACCACGTCTTCCTCTTCCTCCACCACCCGCGCTGGCTCGGCCGGAATTACGGAGACGATTGGGAGCGCGTCCACGCCGAACTTAAAAAAGCCGGAAACGTCTCCGCCGTCTTCGCCGGTCACATCCACCGCATGCACTACGACGAGAAAGACGGCATCGAATACGTCACCCTCGCCACCACCGGCGGCCACCAACCCGGCACCATCCCCTCCGTCGGTTACCGCCACCATTTCAACATCGTCACCGTCCGGAAAGAGCGCCTCGCCCTCTCCGCCCTGCCCGTTGGCGAAGTCATGGATCCGCGTGAAATCACCCCCGAGCTCATCGAAGAAGCCCACCAACTCGCCGCCCTCCCCGTCCGCCCCACGCAAGCCATCGACCTCCGCCCCGGCGCCAGCGGAGACCCTGAAATCACCCTCAGTCTTCGCAACCCCATCTCCCACCCCATCGACCTCGCCCTCACCCCGCGTTCCCGCGACGGCCGTTGGCACTTCAGCCCCGACCACCGTCACCTCAGCCTGCAGCCCGGCGAGAAAAAAGAACTCACCTTCCGCTACCACCGCCGCGCCGACACCCTCGACGCTGATTTCGACCTCCCCCAAATCCACACCGAGATCGATCTCCTCGCCCCCGGCTTCCGCTACGAAATTCCGGGTCGCGACGTGCCACTCGCCGTCATTTTCCCCGAGAAACCCGCCGGCGAACAGGAAAATCTCGCCCTCGACCTCAACGGGAGCGACGAAATTCTCCCCATTGCCACCAGCCGATACCATCTCGCCGAGCACTTCACCGCCGAATGCTGGTTCAAGGCCCGCCGCTTCAGCAAGCGCAACGGCCTCCTCAACAAGACCGAAAACGCCGAATTCGGCTTCTTCCTCAACGAAGGACGCCCCCAGTTCTCCGTCTTCGCGGGTGACGGCTACCTGAGCCCGAAGGCCGATTCCCCGCTTCTCAAAGCAAACCAGTGGCACCACATCGCCGGGGTTTACGATGGCCGGGAGGCCCGTCTTTATCTCGACGGCAAACTCATCGAGCGCGTCCCCGGCACGGGCACCCGCAAGCGCAACCACCTCCCCCTCCTCATCGGGGCCGACGTCAACTCGCGCGGTGAGGGCACCGACCACTTCGCCGGTCTCATCGACGAAGTCCGCCTCAGCAACACCATCCGCTACACCGGTGAGCACTTCCAGCCCGCGCGCCGACTCAAAAACGACGAGCACAGCGCCCTTCACTTCCGCTTCGGCGAACGCATCGGCCCCTGGTTCCCCGATTCCTCAGCGAGCCACGCCCACGCCACCGCCCAAGGCGACCCCCAACTCGTCCCCGTGGAGGATTGAGTGAGGGAAATGGCAAATTTGCTCGGTATCCCCCCATAAGATGGCCAATCAACTCACCCTCAAAAACACGCTCCATCATGGAAACGGTCTAGTGTATTCGGACTACTACGTTAATGACTCGCGTCTCGCGTCTCGCCTGCATGTCGAAGGATTGATCACTCCCTTCGGCTGGCTGGGGCCTGAATCAGAAAAAAAATTCGCCCGAATGCTCTTGGGGCTCGCCGAGAGTGACTTCCGTAAAAATCGTGTTCCCCTTTTTCTCTGTTCAGAGTGTGCCGATTATGGCTGTGGTGTTGTCACCTGCGAAGTCGAATTTACGAGGGAGAAAGTCACTTGGAGAAATTTTGCGCAGGAAGTCGATTACAATGATGACTGCTTTGTACAGGAAAAAAACACCCGTGACTTCAGACTTACTTTTGAGGCAGAGGCCTACCAATCCCTCTTCCAAGCTTACGACGGTGACCTTTGATTCTCCCGCCCCCCTCACCTCGCTTCTTCAGCCGCTTTGATCTCGGTGAGGAGGCGGGTCCAGGCGGGGAGTTCGGCTCCGGCTGCTTGCGCGCGTTTGAGAGGTTCGCCCCAAATGGCCTCGATCTCGACGGCGCGTCCCTCCACGTAGTCGATCATGCTGGAAGGGCGATAATCACCCATGTCACGAGTCAAGGCGATCTGAGCCTCGATGAAGTCCTTTTCGATGACAAAGCCAAGAGCGGCGGCTCCCGCGATGACTTCGGCCATGAGCTCGCGTGCGCGCTGCTCGCCTCCGGGTCGGCCTAGCAGTTCAGCAGTGCCGATCCCCCCTTCGGTGATGGTCAAGCCATTGAAAGGCACGTTCCAAACAAGTTTGCGCCACTGGGCTTCGCCCAAATTCTCCACGGAAAGGGCGGGGATGCGGGCCCGTTTCAGGCGCGCGACGAGATTTTCCAGGCGTGCGCTCGTCCCGCCGCCAGGTTCTCCGAGAGCGATGCGCCCCCCGGCGGTGTGACTGATCAAACCCGCTTCGAGTCGGTTCAAACAGACGAAACAGAGTCCGCCAAGAACCCGATCCGCACCGAAAAGGCGTTGCAATTCTTCAACATTGCCAAGGCCATTCTGCAAGGTGACGATGAGGGTCTGCGGGCCCACCAGCGGGCGGATGGTCTCTTCATAATGAGCATTCGCCGTGGCCTTCCAGCAGACCAGGACGATGTCGACGGGCCCGATTTCTTCCGTCTGGCGCGCCGCCTCCACGCTGGGCAGCGTAAAATCGCCCGCCACGCTCTCGATGCGCAGTCCCTCGCGCGCGACGACCTCGTAATCAGAACGGAGCAGGAAAGAAACGCGCTCGCCCGCCTGGGCCAGGCGCGCCCCGTAGTAGGAACCGAGAGCCCCCGCCCCCACGATGGCAAAGTGCTTTCGCTCCAGCTGACTCTGTTCCGCCGCGGCCTTCATTTCTCCCGTTTCAGCTCTCGCAGGATGCGTTTTGCGGTGGCGATGGTGTTCCGGTGGATTTTCGCGGTGTATTCCGGCTGCCGGTTGTAGCCGCCGCCGTAGAGAATGGCCACGGGGATGCGATTTCGCATGAAGGCATTTAAGAGGACTTCGTCGCGCTTCATGAAGTCGTTCAGCCCCAGCATCATCTGACCGAGACGATCATTGCGGTGGCCATCCGCGCCGGAAATCCAGATGACGAGATCCGGCGAAAAGACCTCCAGCGCAGCCGCCAGGGAGTTGAAAAGCTGTTTGAGATACATCCCGCCCTCCACGAAGCGCACCGTTTCGACATCCATCGAACCACTCACCTTGCGCGAGCCCGGCCCGCCGACGTGGATCGAGTAGGTGAAGACATTCGGGTCCTCTTCCAGCAGGCTGTTCGTCCCGTTCCCCTGCTGGGCGGCGGTATCGACCACCATCACCTTGATCCCCGGTCGGCGCAGTTGCAGGTCCCGGATGGCGATGGCGATGTCGTTGAACACGCAAAAACCTTCGCCGTGCTCGCGAAAGGCGTGGTGAGTCCCCCCGGCGAGAACCGCCGCCGCGCCCTCTTCCAAAGCGGCCAGACAGGCCTGTCGCGTGGCTTCCGCCTCCGTCGCGCTCCGCGTGAAAAGCTTGGGCGTGAGCGGGAGCCCGAGCTGGATTTGCTCTTTCCGGTCGAGCCGGCCAGAATAGATCTTCTGCAAATAGGCATCGTCATGCACGCGCCGCAGGACATGCGCATCGGCCGCGCGGACCTCGACGATTTCCTCACCCCGCAGGATGCCCTGATCGATGAGCATCGACTTCGAGACCTCGAATTTCGTCATCGGAAAGGGATGCCCTTCCGGCACTTCGAGAAAAAAATCTGGCGAATAAAAACAACGCATGCCCTTCGGCCTCCATTCTCCCCCCCTTTCCCGCTCACCGCAAGAGCCGAATCCGGGAATTCTTCCAAAAAATCACCGCAAATACCGCTCCAACTGCGCTTTCTGCTTCTCCGTCAGAGGCTTGAACTCGACCTTCACCCCCTCCAGCACCTCCCGCAAGGCCGCCACCGTCTCCTCCGTCACCTCGCTCTGGCTGATCTCCAGAGAGCGCAAATTCCGCGCCTTTTGCAAAGCCCGCAAGCCCGCCAGGCTGAAGCGCCCTTCGCTCAGCTGCAGGACCTCCAGCGACTCCATACCCGCGAGAACCGGCAGGGAGGCATCGCTCAAACACACCGGCTCTCCCTTGCGCGGCAAGCGCTGACCGAGCTTGAGCGACTTCAGATGGGCGAGCTTCGCGATCTCGCCATTGCTCGCCTCCGTGCGGTGCGTGTGCCAGACCCGCAGGCTTTCCAGCCCCTGCAACTCCGCAATGGCGCGGAAGCCCTCGTCGCCCATCGACATCCCCGCGACCGTCAGCATTTTCAAATCCGGCAAGACCCGCCACGCCGCGAAACCCGCACCCGTGAACTCCTCCATGCGGTAGGACAAATGGAAAAAACTCGCCCGCTGCAGACTCTTCATCCCCGCCAATTGCGCCAGCCCCTCATCCGTCAGCCACGCCCCCTCTGTCGAGAGCGTCGTGAGCTGCTTCAGCTTGGCCAACTCCCCCGCCGCCGTATCATCGAGGCTGTGCTGGCAACCGTAAACCGTCAGACTTCTCAATCCCGACAAAGCCCCGATCCGCTGCCAGACCTCCGGAGCCAACTTGCCCGCTTTCCGGAAATTCAAGCCCGTCACCTCGCCCTCCTCCACCCTCACCTGCGCGCCCAAGCCCTCGAAATACGCCGACTCCTCCGCCCCCGATCCCACCAGCAAGCAGCAGGAAACCCAACAGGCCCAAAAAACGCTCCGTAAATTCATCATTCCCACTTCCTAGCCCCCAAGCCCCGCCGCGCCCAGCCAAAAAAACAAGGTGGCATGGACGTCTCGTCCATGATCCCCCCGTGGCATGGACGTCCCCGTCCCGCGCCTCCCATTGACTCAGTCGCCCCTCCCCCCTGCCAGCTTGGTCTTGATTAATCCCGCATTTGCCCTGATGCTGTGCGCCCGCCTCCCGCAGGCCGACCTTTTCCAACCGATCTTCACTCAGCATCATGTTCTCCAATCTCGCCGACAGCCTCGACAAAACCTTCCGCAACCTCCGGGGAGTCGGAAAAATCTCCGAGAAAAACATCGCCGACGCCCTGCGCGAAATCCGCCTCGCCCTCCTCGAAGCCGACGTCGAATTCTCCGTTGCCAAAGACTTCATCGCCAGCGTCAAAGAAAAAGCCCAGGGCGCGGAAGTCCTCAAGTCGATCAAACCCGGCGAACAAATCGTCAAAATCTTCCAGGACGAGCTCACCGAACTCCTCGGTGGCGACCAAGCCCCGCTCAACCTCGATCCTCCCGCCCACATCCTCCTCTGCGGCCTCAACGGGGCTGGTAAAACGACCACCGCCGCCAAACTCGCCCTCCGCCTGAAAAAAGACGGTCGCCGCCCCCTCCTCATCGCCCTCGACCTCTACCGCCCCGCCGCCATCGACCAGCTCGCCACCCTCGCGGGCCAGGTCGACGTCCCCGTGTTTACCCCCCAGCCGGGTGCCACCGACCTCGTCAAGACAGCCAGGGAAGCTCTCGAATGGGTCAAAACCCAGAACGGCACGGTCGTCATCTTCGACACCGCCGGCCGCCAGGAACTCGACGAAAAACTCCTCGCCGAACTCAAGGAACTTCACCGCTTCGTCAATCCCGGCGAGACCCTCCTCGTCGCCGATTCCGCCACCGGCCAGCAAG
>JBNNED010000447.1:0-3558 GCA_050285825.1 Verrucomicrobiales bacterium
CTGAAACTCCAATGCGAAGGCCACGACGTCCGCTACCGCAACATCTGGCTCAAAGAACTCCAACTCGACGAGCCCAACACCGACTTCTAACTCTGGGAAGCGCACCGCCAGGGAGCATCGGAATCCCCGCCGGTTCGCCTCTCTCGCAACTCATGGAGCACCGGCATCCTGCCGGTTTCAGCTTCGCCAAGCATGGGTCGCAAAGACGTCCTGCGTCCTGATTCTGCTATGCCGCGAGGCCACATTTCTCCCCAAACAGAACTTTCCAGAAGCACGTTCTCAGGAAACGACAACATGTCGGCTCTTCCCCTTCAAAAAATCAAGCTCGCAAAGACCGCCATGGCTCTTCCTGGGAGACGTCGATGATGATCTCGCCTTCTGCTGAGCCGGGGGTAATGACGGCGAGGAAAACGAGGTCTTCCTCGCCGTCATTGTATGTTGCGTGTGGACTGCTCGCCGGGATGTGGACGCTGTCGCCCGGCTTCATAAGCTGTTTTTCGTGTTCCAGCCATTGCTCGGCCTGACCCGAGATGATGTAGAGAATTTCCTCCTTGTTCGGATGGATGTGAAAGGGGTGGCCACCGCCCGGAGGGATGACAACTCGCACGAAATAAAGGTCTTCCGTCGCGGTCAAACCGGGTTTGGACAGCCAGGTGTGCTGGCGGCCGTCGACGACTTCATCAGGGGTGTTCTTGTTGAGAATAAACATCGCTTGCTTAGTTATTAGGAGCTTTTCCAGAGACCCAGCGCACGGCGTTGCTAAGGACTTTTTGGTAATGCGGATTGGCGTGCGCCTCGTGATCGTGTCCGTGGGTGTAGCAGACGATGCGCGCCTTGGCGTCTTTCTTGATCCACAAAGCGGGGTGCTTCAGAGGGCTTTGCCCGTCGGGCTGGTTTTCCGCCAGCAAGGTGATGTCCGCGTCCTCGAAGAAATTGAAATGGTAACTCTCGTCCTTGATCTGGAAAAGCTTCGGCAAGCCCGTCGTGACCGGGTGTTTTTCCGGCACCGGACGCGTCTCGACGAGACCTCGCCCGTGCGCCGTCGTGAGTCCCCCGATGAAACGTCGGTTGTAGCCCTCCCAAGGGTGCGACCAAGTAGCGGCGTGGATGAAGACTAGCCCTTTGCCCGCATCGGCGAAGTGATGGAGCGCCTGCTGGAACTCCGCCCCCCCCCACTGCTCGTGATTGCCGGAAAACACGAGGACATCGGCCTCCGGCAGACGCGCGAGCGCTTCCTTGAGATTCATCGTCCCAATCGCTTCCACTCCGGGTAAGTCATTCAGCGTCTTGAGGTCGTGCGCGATGAAATCTCGCGGAAAATGGTGCGATGATCCGGCTCCCGCGACGAGAACCCGCGTCGCTTCACCCGTTTTTTTCCTGAAAAGCATCCCCGTGGCCGCCGTGCTCTCTGCTCCCTCGTCCTGCCAATGTGCTTCATGCCCGGCATGCGCGTGCTCCCCTTCGGACGCCTGACTGGTCTGCACCGCCGCTTCGCCGCCTTCGAGATCCGCCGTGATCGCCGCCAAAACCGGCACCACGCCATTATTCAAGCTTTCCAATGTGAGCGAGCGCACCTCGGCCGCCTCTTCCAAATCCACGCCCAGCAAGCGCACCTGACCCCGTGTCGTCGTCCCTTTCATGAGCAAAGAACCGGGCACGGGGACTTCCCGAATGTAGTCGCTGAAATGCACCCCATTGCGGAACTCCCGCACTTCGGACCGCCCATCCGCGAAGTTGATGGTCAACTTGAGCGCTACGACTTGTTCTTTCACCGCCGGATAACCCCAGCCCGCAATCCCGCTAACGAGATAAAAACGCGCGGCTTTGAAACCCACCGGCACTTCCACGGAACGCGGGTAGCTTTTCGCCAGCGACTGCGCCGGACCGCCCCGCAAAACAACGAGACTCCGTCCGTTGGCACTCGCCTCGGGATCGACGAGCGAGAAGGGAATCCCCTCGTAACTGACATTGCCGTGCTCCTTGAAAAAGACGCGGTCGTTCACCCCCTCGCGGGTCGCAAACAGTCCTTTCCGTCCGTCCGCCGTGAAGCTCCCCCGCAGATCGAGCACCCGATAGCGCGAGTCGCCCGCCGTCATAAATGCGAGCAGATCCCGCAAGTTCTCCGCGCCCAGACCTTCCAAACCCTCCGGCATGAGACTGCGCCGCGTGTTCACCCGCGTGACGATGTCCGCCTTGCGGATCTCGGTGTCACCGCCCTGGTTCCGCAAAGTCAGCCCCTCCGCGTTCTCACTGACAATCACTCCCGCCAGCGTCTGCCCATCCTTCAGGGTCAAATTCCACTGCCAGAAACTCGGGTCAACTTCGGCATTGGGATCGATGATATGCCCCAAAAGCTCTTCCACGCCATGCGAACCCATTCCCTCCAGCGGCGGGCCGACATCCAGCGCGCCCAAATCTTCGTATCGATGGCAAATGGCGCAGGCTCCGGCGAACATCGCGCGTCCTTTCTCGACATCCCCCGCTTTTTTCACTTCCGGCAAGAGCCGGGCCATCGTCTCCGCCCGCTTTTGCAAGCCCGGCAGCAAGCGCTCACGCAATTCCTCGGCCCGCCCCGCCACGCGCTCGTCGGGATGCGTCCGCAAACGGGCGACATTTCCCGGCGCAATGGCTCCAGCCTTGACCTCACCCTGCGCCACCAGGTCCAGCAGGCGCAGGGAAGCGCTCGGCTCTTTGATCATTTCGTCAAAAGCCGCTCCCTGCAAACTTTCCGGCAAATCAGTGAAGACGCCAGCCAGACGCTCAGCCTGACCATTCTCCCCGATGACTCGAATAAGCCTCTATTAAAAGTCCGCGAAATTCACCGTATCATCTTTCAATAAAAGACCAACGACTCGCTCCCCGCCTTTTTCTCCGTCACTTTGCAGCAAGCTCTCCGCCGCTTGCAATCTCAAGTCCACACTGGCCCAAGCATTCCCAATATCTTTCAGCAGGACCTCCGTCACAGCTTCGATTTGTGGGCGCAGCTGCCCCTCTTTATCCCAACGCGCGGCCAGCGGTAGAGCCAACTCATCAAATTGAGGCGACTGCAAAAAGTGAACCAAGGCCTTTTTCAGCTCCTCAGTCATCACCGGCTTGATGTCTTTTTCACGGCCTAGGATCTGTAAAACTTCCCGCGCTGCATTGACATTTCCAGGCAAGCCCCCAGCCGCCATCCGCACGAGCTCCGCCGCCCGTGATTCCCCCTCGTTCCGCAGAGCCACGGGCGTCAGAAAGCGCACCAACTCAGCGACTTTTGCCGCTTCTGCCTCCGAGCGCAGCGCCCGTTCCAGCACGGCCATGGCCTCAGGGGCTGCCGCCGCGAGGAGAGCCGATTTCGACCAATCATCATCCGCCGCCACGTAAGCTGCGATCAAGGCATCACGATCCGCCGCCTCTTTCATCTCCCCAAATCGTTGGAAAAGCTGGAAAGCGTCCGAACCTGTCGCTTCCTCCGGCAGCGTCCCCGCTTCCTGCAACAAACGCAGCGCCCGCATCTTCACATGCGCATTGGGATGGGCCAAAGCCATGCGCAAACTCGCGTCGTCGCCTTTTTCCATC
>JBNNED010000448.1:0-6482 GCA_050285825.1 Verrucomicrobiales bacterium
AGTTGTTGGCGAAGTCGAAGTGGGTGATGCCGGCTTCGTAGGCGCGCTGCATGATGGCGCGGGCTTCGCCGAGGTCGTCGTGGTCGCCGAAGTTATGCCAGAAGCCGAGGGAAATTTGAGGAAGTTTGAGGCCCCATTGGCCGCATTTTTGGTAGATCATGATAAAAAGTTATAAGTTTTAAGTGTTAGGTTTTAAGTTGTTAGAGATCACTATCTTCGTGTTGGCCGTGGACGGCTTGGGGGCTGTGGACGATGCAGTGGTCGAGCCGGGCTGCGGGGAGGACTTCCGTGCCGGGCCAGAGGATGGAGTTGGTGATGACAGCCTGTTCGTAGACCTGGCAATCCGCGCCGATCCAGGAGTTTTCGATGCGGGCGGAAGGGGAAATCCGGGCGCTGGGGTGGATTTTCGCTTTTCGGGCGAAGGCGGCTTCGAGGTAGGCGCAGCGGGTGCCGAGGTCGAGCCAGGTGGCATCGTTGGCCAGGTGGGCACCGAGTTTGTTTGCTTTGATGAGCTCGAGGAAGGCGGGGATGACGGAGATTTTTTCGTGAGGCGGGATCAGGCTGAGCAGTTCGGGTTCGACACAGTAGAGGCCGGTGAATTGGTGGGTGCCGGGGAGGCCTGTCACTTTTTGATGAATGTCCGTGATGCGGGAACCGTCGGTGGCGATGTGCAGGGCGGGGCCGCTGTCGCGCAGGGCGAGGGTGGCGGTGTTCGCGCCCGCCTGGTGGGTGGCGATGAGTTCACGCAGGGAGAGATCGGTGAGGATGTCGCCGTTGTAGATCAGGAGGGACTCGCCGGCGATCCAGGATTCGATGTTCTTGATGCCGCCGCCGGTTTCGAGGAGTTCCGGTTCGTGGAAGAAGCTCAGGCTGGCTTCCTTGTATCGCTTGTCGGGAAAGGCCCGCTCCCAGGCTTCGGGCAAGTGGTGGGTGTTGATGGCAATGTCGGTGAGCCCGGCGGCGAGGCAGTGGTCGAGGGCGTGCGTGACGAGGGGGCGGTTGTGTAAGGGGATGAGGGGCTTCGGAAGCGTGTTGGTGAGAGGGCGCAGGCGCGTGCCGAGACCGGCTCCGAGGATGAAGGCTTTCCGCATGGGCGGAGGCTAGCGGGAGGGCGGGGCTTCGCCAAGAAATCCTTTTACGAGCTTTGGGCGCGCAGGAGTTTGCTGCTCGCACTGCGACCACGGTGTCCGATGCCGTAAATCCCAACAGGAACGCGACAACCCGGCAAGTCAGCGTTGAGACAGGACTTTTCTCGCGACAGTCTGCGTCCGATGTGATAGCATGCAAAGATTCCATTTTAAGAAAACACCATGAACGAAATCAAAGCCTATTCCGCTGACAGTGCGAGCTCTCCGCTCGCTGCCGACACCATTCCGCGCCGTGAGCCGACGCCTCGCGACGTGCAAATCGACATCCTTTTTTGCGGCGTCTGCCACTCCGACCTGCATCATGCTCGCGATGAGTGGAAGGAGGTCATGCCGACTGTTTATCCTTGTGTCCCAGGGCATGAAATCGTGGGTCGCGTGACGGCCACCGGTGCTGAGGCCTCGGACTTTCAGGTGGGTGATCTCGTCGGTGTCGGTTGTCTCGTGGACGCCGATCTGAGCTGTCCTTGCTGCCAGGAAAACCAGGAGCAACTCAGCCCGAGCCAAGTGCTCACCTACGGATCGCCCGATCGGCACGGCACCGCGCCCGTGACCTACGGCGGTTACTCGACTTCCATTGTGGTGGACAAACATTTCGTGCTCCGCGTGCCGGAAAATCTCGAGCTGGCGGGAGTCGCCCCCTTGCTCTGTGCCGGCATTACGACCTATTCGCCGCTCAAACGCTGGGGCACCGGGCCGGGTAAAAAAGTGGGCATCGTCGGCCTGGGGGGACTGGGCCATATGGGCGTCAAATTTTCCCATGCTTTCGGGGCGCACACCGTGGTTTTCACGACATCGCCGGACAAGGCGGAAGAAGCGAAAAAGTTGGGAGCGGACGAAGTCGTGGTTTCCAAAAATGCGGATGAAATGGCGGCGCAAGCGGGGAGTTTCGACCTTCTCCTCAACACCGTCGCGGCCGCCATTCCCCTGGAGCCGTACTTGAATCTGCTGAAACCGGATGCGACGATGGTCATGGTCGGCGCCCCTGAGAAACCGGTGCCTCTCAACGTCTTCAGCCTCCTCTTCGGGCGACGTGCCATCGCCGGCTCCATCATCGGGGGCATTGCGGAAACCCAGGAAATGCTCGATTTCTGTAGCGAGCGGGGCATCACCGCCGATGTCGAAGTCATCCCGATGAGCGCGATTAACGAGGCGTACGAACGGATGCTCAAAGGCGATGTCAAGTACCGCTTTAGCATCGACATCAGCTCATTGAAATAAGTGCGGAACAGGCCCGTCCAGTGCCGCCAAGCCTTGGGCCTTAGTGACTGAGTCGTTGTCTGGCGCGTATTGTTGCAGAGACAAATCGCTCTGGACTTTAGCGCTGGGATTGCTTTCTTCCCCTCAGACTGAAGGGGCGGCGGGTAAAGTCGCTCCGTTCGGGCATGACTATGGATCGGAACGTTAAAAACAAAGGACACCGCGGGTTGGAATATCTCCTGGTGTTGTTGGCGGGGCTTCTCTACGCCTTCTCGCTGAAATACTTCGTGCTCCCGTCGAAGGTCGTCCTGACCGGCACGGAGGGCATCGCGGCCGCTCTCTCCTACTATTTTGAAAGCCCGCTGTTGTTCATCGGACTTTATTTCCTGTTTCAGGCGATCTTGCTCGCCTTCGCTTTTGTCGCCGTGGGGCGGGTCTTCGCCCTGCGCTCGGCCCTGGTCGTCACCACGGTGGTGCTGATGTTGCTCGTCCTGCCGGACATGCAATTCGCGGATCCCGAGCCGCAGAACGAACGCATCATCCTCGTCATTTTCGGGGGCCTGCTCTCGGGCGTGGCCAAGGCCCTGGCTTTCCGCAATCGGGGATCGACGGGTGATGAAGACATTCTCGGGGCTTATTTTGCCATGAAATACCTCAAGCCGGTCGGCCACATCGCCGTGATCGCGGCCATCGGCTCGACGGCTTTCGGCCTGCTCATGAATTTTCTCAAAAACGGGGAGTTTGTGGCGGTGGTGAACACCTTGATGTACACCTGCATCTACATTTTTGTCTCGGCTGAGAGCCTCAATAACTTCTACCGGAAATTTAAAATCACGATCCTGGCCATCGTGACGAAGAACCGCGCGGCCGTGGGCGGGGCTCTCCTGGAGGTCGCTCCGCACCGCACCTTCACCCATCAGGAGGTCAAAGGAGGTCACAGCGGACAGGAATTCACCCTCGTGAAGACCATCGTGACTTATGAGGAGCTGGCCGGGATGAAAGAAGCGGCGAAACTCGCGGACCCGGATTGTTTTTATTATCACCAGGATCTCAGCGGCGTCTCACGGGGCTACTACATCGAGCCGATCAGTTGAGGTCTTAAAGGGTGGATTGAGTGGGTTTTCTTCTTCTTTCGGTCAGGCTCACTGTTCTCTCCGGCCAAGCTGGAGCTTGGCGTTCCGTTTTGGCGAGGGTGGTTTAGGCGAGGCAGCCGGGGCAGTTTTGGACGAAGTGGCCGGGGGAGATTTCGCTGAGTTCGGGGGGGCGGTCGGTGAGGCATTGGCTGGCATCACCGAGGGTGTTGCGGGCGCGGAAAGCGCAGCCGGCGGGGGGAGCCGTGAGGTCGGGCGGGGTGCCGGGGATGGTGTAGAGGGTGTCGCCTTTTTGGTGGGTGGCGGGGATGGATTTGAGCAAAGCGCGGGTGTAAGCGTGGCGCGGTTTGGCGAAGAGCTCGGCGCTGGGTGCTTTTTCGACAACCCGCCCGGCATACATGACCTGAATGTGATCGCAGTTCTGGGAAACGACGGCGAGGTCGTGAGTGATGAGAATGACGGCGGTGCCGAGTTCCTGGCGGCGTTTTTTGATGAGATCGAGGACTTGTTTTTGCACGGTGACGTCGAGAGCCGTGGTGGGTTCGTCGGCGATGAGGAGTTCGGGCCGGTTGATGAGGGCCATGGCGATCATGACGCGCTGGCGCATGCCGCCGGAGAACTCGTGGGGGTAGGAATGGATGCGTTTTTCGGGCTCGGGGATGCCGACCTCGGCGAGGGCCTCGATGGCGCGGTCGAGCGCTTCCCGACCTTTGATTTTTTGGTGGATTTCGAGTGGCTCGGTGACTTGCTCGGCGACGCTGAGGTAGGGGTTCAGGGAGGTCATCGGGTCCTGGAAGATCATCCCGATGCGTTTGCCGCGAAGTTCGCGCAGGTGTTTTTCGGACAGGGTGAGGAGATCGCGGCCATCGAAGACGGCTCGGCCGGAGTGGATTTTTCCGGGAGGCTTGGGGATGAGCCCCATGAGGGAGTAGCAGGTCACGGATTTCCCCGAGCCGGATTCGCCCACGATGCCGAGACTTTCACCGGCTTTGAGGGAGAAGGAGACGTCTTCGACGGCGTGGACGACGCCGTTGCGGGTGTGGAAGCGGGCGGTGAGGTTCTGGACGTCGAGGAGCATAAGGAAATGAAAAGTGGGAACCGAAAAATGAAAATTGGAGGGATTCAGGGAGTGGCTTCGAATTCTTCTTTGGTTTTGAGCCGGCATTGGGCGACGAAGTGGTTGCAAGCTTCCTGGCAGAGGAGGGGGTTGGCGGAGGGCTCGCTTTGGCCGTCGAGAATGCCCGAAAAACGACTCGCTTCGTTGTCGTCGAGCGGAGTTTCCGCGTCGAGTTGCCAGAGGATTTTTTTCGCGCATTGATTGGCGGGCCCGCAGGTTTCGCGGACGAGTTCCTGCGCTCCGGCGTCCGAGATTTTTCCGGCGTGGCGGTACATGCCGGTCTGGCGGGCGAGCTTGTCGCGGAGGTGCTGGACGCGCAGGCGGCCTTCCTGTCGGGCGAGCCAGAGGCCGAGAGCGGCGGGGTAGAAGTGATCGAGGGTCTCGCGTAGGCTGGCGAGGTCGGGAAGTTCGAAATACCAAGCGGATTTCAGGGAGACTTCGCCTTTGGTGAAGCGAAAATGGCCGTCGGCGGCGTAGCGGCTGAGCTCGATGGCCTCGGTGGGTTTGTCGTAACGGGTCAGGCCGGAGAAATCCCCGCGGGCGACCTGTTCGCGGTCGGCGAGGTGGCAGAGGAGAAAGGCTCCGTCGCGGGAGTGGATGGCGATTTGGCCGATTTGGCGAAATCCTTGCGCGAGAGCTGATTGCAGGGCGTCGAGAATCATGAAAACGGGAGAATGGGCTTAGCTGGGGCGGCTGCGGTCGAAGTCGGCCACGAGATCGAGGATGACGTCGGCGATGAGCCGTTCGGTGCCGATGGATGAAGAGTAGTAGAGCGTTTTATCGCGAAGGCGGTAGGGATTTTGGCGGAAAATGTCGTTTTGGCTGGCGGGCAGGCCTTCGTCTTCGGCGATGCCGAGCAGGACGGGGATGTCCTGGTAGCTGTGGAGGCCGTCGGCGATGAAAAAGGGGACGACGATGACGTTGGGCGTTTGGGCGATTTCCGCCCAGTCCGCGATGAAGGGCGCTTCCTCCATGAAACTGTCGTGAACGGCGGTAAAACGGCAGTCGGACAGCGTTTTGATGAGCTCGACCTGGTCGCGGATCGATTTCGTGGAGTTTTTATTCAAGCCGGTGCCGTGGCCGACGATGAAGAGGGTGCTTTCTTCCGGGGGGACGCCGGGGGCGACTTCGGCGGCGCGGCGCAGGATGAGGGAAGTCATCGAGTCGTGGACGCCGACGGGCGCACAGTAGTGGAGGGTTTTTCCGTGGACCTCGCTGGTGGGGCCGTCGATTTCGAGTTCGCGTGGAATGATGTTCTGGGTGAAATAGCCTTCGGAAATGAAGTCGGGGACGACGTAAACCTCGGGGCTGTCCAGCATGTAGAGGGCCTCGCGGAGGGAGGGTTCTTCTTTCCAAAAACAAGTGCGGACTTCGGCGAAGAGCCCGCGGCTCCGGATTTCTTCGGCGTGGAGATGGTAGGGGAGAGCGGAGTCGGGGTTCTCGGTGGAGCCGTGGCCGACGATGAGGAGGGCGGAGTCGGGCTTTGCACTGATGGGCATGGCGAAAATCATAGTTTGGCTTGCCTATTGTGCAAGAAGGAGTCTGGCTGGGGGCGTGATTTTTCAAGCTTTGCGCGTGTGGCGAGACGCGGTGGCGCGTTCGGGACCGGAAAATATGGCCATCGACCGTTGGCTGATGGACGAGGTGGCGGAGGGGCCGGTTCTCCGGCTCTACGGCTGGGCGGGTGACTGGGTGAGTTACGGGTATTTTCAGCAGGAAGAGGAGGCGCGGGCGATCTTCGGACCGGAGCTTTCCTATGTGCGACGCTGGACCGGCGGGGGCTTGGTCGATCACCGGGTGGGGGCGACTTATACCTTGGCGATGTCGCGGACGGAGCCGGTGGCGCGTTTGGGAAAAGACGGGAGCTACCGGGCCATTCACGAGGCGGTCGCGGCCTGCTTGCGGGCTGGGGGAGGGGTGGGCACAGGC
>JBNNED010000449.1:0-5327 GCA_050285825.1 Verrucomicrobiales bacterium
GCCCCGACCCCGGCTGGTTCATCTCCGGGCATGCCGTCGCCAAGGCCCGCACCTCCGCCCGCACCCGCCCCGCCTGCTCATCCGACTGAAAATCCGCCAAGCGCCAGCGCCCCCACAAGGACAGCGCCGGAATGTACGAAACCGTCTTCATCTCGCCCCCGTAATTCTCAGCCAGCGCTTCCGCCACCTCCAAAGCACTCCGCGCCCGTCTCGGCTCTTCATCCGCCGACAGCATTTCCGGCCATCCCAAGGCCACGCAAAGCAGCAGAACAGGGCTTTTCAAGATCTTCATTCCTGAAAAATAGCTCAGCGCGCCCGAGCTCCAAGCTCAAAACTCCCTCAGTCCCAGCCCCCCGAAGCACACCTCCCAAAAAGCGCCGAAAAAGCCCCTTGAGTTTCCTCGCTCCCCGGTGAAGCTTCTCCCACATGGACGGCAACGGCGAGCAACTCCTCTTCCCCTTCGGCGGGGAAGACGCCTCCGCGCCCGCCTCTCCCCGCGAGGGATCCGACGCGGAGCTCACCGCTTTTTCCCGCACTCTCCTCCGCGAGCTCCAGCTCCCCGCCCTCGCCGAGCGCCTCGACATCGCCTGGAATCCCCGCATGCGCTCCAGCGCCGGACGCGCCACTTGGCCCAGCGCTCTCGTCGAACTCAACCCGCGCCTGGCCGACATCGCCGAGGAAGAAATCGAGCGCACCCTGCGCCACGAACTCGCCCACCTCGTCGCCTACGAGCGCGCGCGCCACACCCGTATCGACGCCCACGGCCCGGAATGGCAGCAAGCCTGCGCCGACCTCGGCATCCCCGGCGAAAGCGCGACCCACCGCCTCCCCCTGCCCACGCGCAAGCAAAAACGTCGCTGGCGCTACCAATGCCTGGCTTGCGGAAAACACATCGACCGCGTCCGCCGCATCAGACATCGCGTCGCCTGCCACCATTGTTGCCGGGAAAAAAACGAGGGCCGCTTCGACCCCCGCTTCGAACTCGTCGAGCGCAAACTGGGCTGAGCACAGAAAGCGCCGCTATCTTGCCGACCCGCCCGGGCGTCGCCTACTTTTCCCCGCCCCCCATGATCAGCCCCGCCATGGCGCGCAGTCCCGCCAGATGAGCGGTCACGCGATCCGCAATGGCCTGAGCGCTGGGAGTTTCAAAAGTCAGACTGACGCGACAGCCTTTTTCGAGGAAATAAAGCGCTTCGGGCTGGCCGTCAGGGAGTTTTGGAGCGCTTTCCCGGAAAATCCAGCCCGCTTCCGTGACCGGATTCCCATCGATGACCGCCGCGGGTTCGATTCCCAAGGCTCCCGCCGACACCGCGTCGAGCACCGGCTCGCGAAAGACGCCCGTCCCTCCCACTTCATAAAAATAAAAGCCTTCCGCCTCCCAGTCTTCGTGCAGAGCGACGAAATAGTCCGGCGCGCGCTGTCGGTCCAGCCAGGCGAGTTGCGCCGCGATTTCCGGCAGCTCGACCTCTTCGTATGAGCGATTGAGATCGAGTCCCCGTGCATTCTCGCGTGTCCCGGCCACGAGCCCGGAAGGGTTGATGAGCGGGGTGACAAGCCAGAATATACCTTCTTCCGGTCCCGCGCGGAGCCACTCCAAAACCGCCAGGGGTCCCGCCGGTTCATCCCCGTGCATGCCCGCGGAAAGGAGCACGCAGGGAACGTCCGCCTCACGCCCTTCCCGCTTGAGAGCCGGCATGGGAAGCCCCTCATACTGCCAGATGGTCTCGACCACGAAGCCGCGTCGTTTCGCCCAGAAGGCGAGGTCGATGAGATATTGCCGCAGGGTCTCCGGGCTAAAATGGCCTTCGGGATTGGAACTCATGGACTTTGATCCTTCATTAACCGAGGGGCGGAGCGGCCGTCCTCACGGACTTTTTTCAATAAAGCGAGCAGGTGCGCCACTTTTTCGGGCTCTTCGGCGGCGAGATTCCTGCGCTGGCCGGGGTCTTTGGCGAGGTGGTAGAGCTCCACTTGAGTGATTTCTGGAGCGGGCTGAAGCCCGCGTTCCGTTGGATAATTGTGGCGTTTTTCCCATTTTTGATAGCCTTTTGAGATGTAGCCGGAATCCCCGACGATGAGCAGCCACTCCCCCTCCCGCATGGCCCAGGATTTCTCGTAGGTGTTATGGACGTGGTGACGGCGCACGGGCTCCGTATCGCCCCGCCAAAGAGGCAGGAGGTCGTGGGAATCCAAGGCGGCGTGATCCGGCAGTTCCGCCCCGACGACAGAGGCCAGGGTCGCCATCAGGTCGATCTGCGAGACGAGCGCGTCATTGACCGCCCCCGCTTTGATCTGACCGGGCCAGCGCACGATGAAAGGCACGCGGTGACCGCCTTCGTAAATGTCACGTTTCAAACCCCGCAAGGGATGCGCCGACCAATGCCCGAATTTTTCATCGCGCGGGTAAGCGTAATGCTCCGGACCGTTGTCGGCGGTGAAAATCACGATCGTGTTGTCGGCCCGGCCGCTTTTTTCGAGGGCGGCGAGCAGGCGACCGACGGAGGCATCGGTTTCCACGACAAAATCCCCGTAGGGACCGGCACCGGATGTGCCATCGAATTCGTCATTCGGGATGATCGGGGCGTGCGGGCTGGGGAAGGCGAAATAGAGGAAAAAAGGCTCGTCCACTTTGGCCGCTTGGTCGAGATAGGCCTCCGCCTTCCGCGTCAGCGTCGGGATGTTCTCATAGGGGTCCCAGTCGGAGACCATCGGTCCGGGGCGACATTCCCAGCGCCCTTCTTTGATCGGACGCCACTTTTTCGGGTCCATCATCGTGTCGGGAGCCTTCGTGACCTTGTCATTTTCAATCCAGCAGTAGGGAGGAAAATTGATCACGGTGTCGCCGAAATAAAAATCAAAACCATGCGCGAGCGGGCCGTCGGGAATGGCTTGATCCCAGTGAAAGTCCGCGAAGTGAACCGATTTCTCCTTCGTGCCTTCCTTTCGGATGGCGCCCCAATCCCAACCCAGGTGCCACTTGCCGATGGCAGCCGTGCGGTAGCCTTGCGCTTTGAGCATTTCCGGCAAGGTGAGCTGCTCGGCTTTGAAAACCGAGGGGCCGAAAGCATGGACGATGTCGTGAAAATCCCGCCAGTGGTGCTGCCCGGTGAGCAAGGCGTAGCGGCTCGGCGTGCAAATTCCCGAAGAGGAATGGCCATCGGTAAAACGCATCCCCTGCCCGGCGAGGCGATCGAGATGCGGCGTGGGAATCTTGGAGGCCCCATGATAAGCGCCGAGATCTCCGTAGCCGAGATCATCCGCGTAGATGATTAAAATATTCGGCTTCTCCGCAGCGCTAAGGGATGACAGCAGAGCCACGAATGCCAATGTCAACAGGGGCAAATTCATCATAGCAACTCCTCTAGCACAGCCCCGTCACGAAGACGAGTCCCGGTTTCCCAAAGCCTGCCGGTATTGTTGCACCGCTCGCGAAATTTCCTCCGCCACGGCTGCTCTGGGCTTCGCGAAAGGGGGCACGAACCAGGGAAATGAGGCGATCAAGTCCGTGATGACCGCCACTTCGCCGTCGCATGTCCCTTCCCCGCAGCCGATCCCGATGGTGGGCACATTCACTGCCGCCGTGACGGCCGCCGCCGACTCCGGCACGACGCTTTCCAAGACGATGCCGAAGACGCCGGCTTCTTCCAGGGCCTGCGCCGCTTCGATCAAGGCTTCGCGCTGCGCCACTGTCTTCCCCTTTTTCTTGTAACCGCCCTCCTCCAGCACCCGCTGGGGCAGCATGCCGAGGTGTCCCATCACGGGAATCCCAGCCGCGACCAGAGTCTTGATTTTTTCAACTTGCCGCAGCCCACCTTCCAGCTTCACCGCTTCGGCTCCCGCCTCGATGAGCCGCCGCGCGTTTGTAAGAGCCTCTTCCGGCGTGCGGTAGGAATGGATCGGGAGGTCCGCCAAAACGAGGGCTTTTTCCGCCCCCCGCGCCACCGCCGCCGTGTGATGCAGCATCTCGGGCATCGTGACGTGCGTGGTGTCCGGATAACCCAGCACGACCATGCCGAGGGAGTCCCCGACGAGTAAAAGATCGATCCCCGCTTCGTCCAAAAGACGCGCCACGGGATAATCATACGCCGTCAAGGTGGCAATCGGGCGCACGCCCTTCAAGGCCCGGAACCGCGCCGCTTTTTCTTCTTTCATAGTAAATTCACCAAAGCACGGCCACTTCGCGCGGCTCCGCCTCGTTGGTGCGCAGACCATCCCGCAGGATCGCAAGCTTGTCAACCTGACCGGGCAGGAGGAGGTCCGGCCGGATCTGCGCCAGCGGGACGAGGACGAATTTCCGTTCGGCCAAGCGCGGATGAGGCAACTCAAGACGGGACTCCCTGAGCTCCCGGTTTCCGAAATATAGGAGGTCGATATCCAGGGGACGCGGCGCATTGCGCTCGCCCGTGCGCAGACGACCAAACCCGGCTTCAATCGCCTGCGTGGCGGCGAGGAGTTCCAGCGGCTCGCCGGCGTAGCTCAGCTCGATCACGGCATTGTAAAAATCCGGCGAACCGTCCGGACAGCCGACCGGCTCGGTGGCGTAAACCGAAGATTGCCGGAACTCCGCCCCCGCGACCGCCAAGTCCCGCAGTCGGTCCCGCGCCGCCGCCAGGGTGGCCAGTCGCTCACCCAAATTCGCCCCGAGGGCAATGCCGACCCGCTCGCCCATCGTCTTTCCTTATTTCAAACCCAGAACGTCCTGCATGTCATAGAGTCCGGCAGGTTTGTCCTGCAACCACAAGGCCGCGCGCACGGCTCCGGAAGCGAAAGTCATCCGCGACGAGGCCTTGTGCGTGAGCTCCACCCGCTCGCCCTCCGCCGCGAACATCACGGTGTGGTCGCCCACGACATCACCCCCGCGCAGGGTGTGCATACCGATTTCCCTGCGGGGACGCGCCCCGATGTTCCCGAAGCGCCCGTGCGCGATGTCCTCGTCGTAGCTTGTTCCGGTTTCTTCGTTGAGAATTTCCAACAGGCGGCGAGCAGTGCCGGAGGGCGCGTCGATTTTGTGCCGGTGGTGCATTTCGGTGACCTCGATGTCGAACTGGTCATTGCCGAGAACCCGCGCGGCCTGGCGCGTCAGCCAGAACAAGGTGTTGACACCGACCGAGAAGTTCGGGGCGTAGACGACGGGCAGTTTTTCCGCCGCCGCGCGGATGATGTCGCGCTCTGCCTCGCTGTGCCCCGTCGTACCGATGACCAGCTTCGTCCCCTCTGCCAGCGCGGCCTCGACGAGTTCAGCGGTGAAGCTGTGCAGGGTGAAATCGACCACCGCTTCACTCTCCGCGAGCACCGCCGCGAGGTTTTCCCCCTGATCATGACTTCCC
>JBNNED010000450.1:0-4233 GCA_050285825.1 Verrucomicrobiales bacterium
CATTTCCGCAGCGCCATTCATAATGACCCGCCAAATGCAGATAAGGCGGAAAATCGGGGTGCAAGCGAGCCAGGCGACGCGCCAGGGGGAGTCCCTCCGTGCTCAGCGCTTCATAAGAAAAGGGCATCTCCGCCTGATTCAGTAGCCAAAAAGCCGTCAAGGGATGGTCCTCCGGGTGTTTCAAGAGTAAATCCCGGATCTCCGCCACCGCCTTTTCCTGATTCAAGCGCGGCTTGCCGACCTCATCATAACCATCGCGCTTCAAAAACGCCGCCCACAAGCGCGCCAAACGTTCGTTCGGGAAATCCTCCGCCAGCACCTCGTAAACCTTCGCCGCAGCGAGTGGTCCCTCCGCCTTCAACTTCGCCACCGCATAAGCATAGCCCTGCTCCAGCTTCGTCCCCTTTTCCGCCTCCAGTAAATCCAACATCCGATCAAGAGCCGCCGGCAACTCCGCGCGAAACTCGTTCGCACTGCCCGAGAGCGACATCACGATTCCCCAATACGCCAGCAGGCACTCCGGATCCTCCTGCGCCGCCGCCGCAAAATGCCGGTAAGCCTCGAAATCCCACGCCGAATGTAACATCGCCACCCCCGCCCGCACATGGGCCTGCGCCTTCTCCGAAGCGGAACTCACCGCCATCGGTGGCCCCGGCAGCCCCGCGCGCAGCTCCGGCTCCGGCAAGTCCCGTAGCACCGGTGCGATCACCGAATTTAGCTCGAAGGCCGACAGCCGCAGCGCCGTCAGGAAAAGAAACAACAGAAAAAATCTCACAGCCCCATCATGACCCAAGCACCCAAGCGCGCAAGGGAATAAGACGCAGCAAAATCAGGGAGCTGGGGCGTCTCGCCTGAGTTTATTGAGTTGAGCGGAGCGGGATGTTATTGCGGATTGAAATCCGCGTTCCAAGGGGGCTGCGGAGCCGCATTTTAGCTCGTGAAGATATTCTTATATTCCTGTAAATCAATGATTTCCGAGATTTCCCCTTGAAATCTATATGGAAATCTCTTTCCTCGGAGCAGCGATTTTTGTGATGTCTTTGAAGTATACTGTCTTAATTTGTTCGCTGAGTGCGCCGCTCTTGTCCGCTGGGACGATCGTCCAGACTCAGGATTTGTCGGGTCTGCTCACGGAGTGGTCGGCGGCGAGTGGCGATCCTTTCCCCGGCTCAGTGCAAGTCCCGGCTCTCTCCGCCACCTTCAACCCCTACGCGGGTAATCCCGGAGATCTCGTTTCCTTCACCGTCGAGTGGTCCCTCACTTTCAGCGGGACGCAGCTCAATAGCGTGGGGGGAAGCGGCGGTGGCATATCGGTCTCGGCCTCGGGAACGTTTTATTTTGAAGACATGGGCTACAACGGGAATATCTACGGAAATGGAAATGGTGGAGGTCCCGGACAAACGGTCAACACGTCCTTCATGGTGTCGGAGGAGGATGTCTTCCTGGCGGCAAACGCGGGTTCAACTTACAATCCGGCGATCCTCAGCCTGGTCACGGGAACCGACCCTTTTGAATTAAACTGGGGTGAAACGGGGGGGGCGATCGGGGCGGTCAGCCCGTCTGTAGATGTGGACAGCTTCTCCGCCCAGATCAATCCCGGATCGTACGTGCGGCTCACCTATGAGGCAGTGCCGGAGCCGAGCGCAACCTTCCTCTGCCTCTTGGGCACGGCCTGTGCCCTACGGCGGAGACGCTAAAAAGAGGGCATACTGCTCCATGCCGGGAAGCTGAAGCTTGGTCATACTCTCACGGAGTGCAGTCCGTGAGTTCTTAGATTACAAACTTGGGAGCTCTGTGTGCAGAGGCGGGCTTTCCAACGGGAGGGTGCGCTTGGGGCGCACCGCCAGGGGTTTAGGCGCGGGCTTCGAGCTCTTCCCAGCGGGTGTAGAGGGCGGCGGTGGCTTCTTTGGCGGCTTCGAGTTCGGAGGCGAGGCGGGGGATGTCGTCGAGATGCTCGGCTTGGAAGGTGGGATCGTTGAGTTTTTCTTCGAGGGCGGCGCTTTCTACTTCAGCGGCCATGATTTTTTCTTCCATGCCTTCGAGTTCCATCTTTTCCGCCATCGTCAATTTACGCGGTTTGGAGCTTTCTTCGGCACGGGCGGCGGCTTTGCGGCGGGCTTCGGCTTCTTTGGCCGCAGCGGCGGCTTGGGCGCGTTGGGCGTTTTCGAGGGCCTGGCGTTTTTCGAGGTAGTAGGAGTAGTTGCCGGGGGTGATGTGGACGCCATCGTCTTCGAAGGCGATGATTTGATCACAAATGCGGTCGAGGAAGTAGCGGTCGTGTGAGACGACGAGGACGGTGCCGGGGAAGGCGGCGAGGGCTTCCTCAAGCATGCGGAGGGAGGGGAGGTCGAGGTCGTTGGTGGGTTCGTCGAGGACGATGAGGTTCCCGCCGGTTTTGAGGACTTTGGCGAGCATGAGGCGGGCGCGTTCGCCACCGGAGAGGAGGTCAACGCGTTCGTTAATGCGCTCGTCGGAAAAAAGAAAACGCCGCAGGTAGGCGCGGGCACCGATGGTTTCGGTGCCGAACTGGATTTTTTCGTTCCCGTTGGAGATCTCATCGAGCAGCGAGCCGGTGCCGTCGAGCTGCATGCGGGTTTGGTCGATGTAGTTGATTTTGACTTGTTTCCCGAGGGTGGCGGTGCCGCTGGTGGGGGCGAGTTGGCCGAGGCAGATTTTAAGGAGGGTGGATTTGCCGACGCCGTTTTTACCGACGATGCCAGTGCATTGTTTTTCGGCGAGGGAGAGGTTGAGATTCCGGAAGAGCCAGCGGGGGTCCTCGGCGCTCTGGATGTTCATACCAACGCCTTCGAGTTCGACAATGGTGTTGCCGAGGCGCGGGGGCGGGGGGATGAGGAGGTCCATTTCGGCCTCTTCGGGTGGGGCGTCCTGGTCTTTGATTTCGTAAAAGGCATCGAGGCGGGAACGGGATTTGGTGGTGCGGGCTTTGACTCCGGCGCGGACCCATTCGACTTCTTCCCGGAGGAATTTCTGGCGCTTTTTCTCGGCGTTTTCGGCGATTTGTTGGCGGATGGCTTTGGATTCGAGGTAGGCGGTGTAGTTACCGTCGTGAGAGTAGGCTTTGCCGTGGTCGATCTCGATGATGCGGGTGGCGATGACGTTGAGGAAGTAGCGGTCGTGGGTGACGAAGATGACGGCGCCGGGGTAGTTTTCGAGGAAGTTCTCGAGCCAACGGATGGATTCGGCGTCGAGGTGGTTGGTGGGTTCGTCGAGCAGCAGGAGGTCGGGCTGGGCGGCGAGGGCGCGGCAGAGGGCGACGCGGCGTTTTTCTCCGCCGGAGAGAGGGCCGGTCTGGGCCTCAAGCGGCGCGGTGCCGAGGGCGTTGGCGAGGGCCTGGATGCGGGCGTCGAGGTTCCAGCCGTCGGCGTGTTCGATGAGGTGGAGGGTTTCACCCAGTTCTTTTTCCGAGCCTTCGCCGTTTTCGTATTTTTGGATGGCTTGGACGATGTCGCTGGCACCGGCGGCGATGTTTTCGTGGACGGAGAGGGCGGGGTCGAGTTCGAATTCCTGGGGGAGGTAGCCGATGCGGAGTTGGCGGCGGGTGGAGATGTCTCCGGAGTCCGGGGCGTTTTCGCGGGCGAGGATTTTCAGGAGGGAGGTTTTCCCACAGCCGTTGCGACCGACGAGGCCGACTTTTTCGCCGGCTTCGATGGCGAGGGTGACGCCGTCGAGGAGGGTTTGGTGGCCGTAGGCGAGGCGGATTTCGTTAGCGGAAAGGAGCATGTTTTAGGAGATTGTCAGATTGCCAGACGTTCAGACTGTCAGACGTTGAGAGACCGAGGTCAGAGGCTGGCTTGGGCGGGAAAATACGGTGCGGGAACTTGGCTTCCGAGAAAAATCGAAAGCCCGCTCTCCAAATTTTCTGACCGTCTGAAATTCTGAAATTCTGAAATTCTCACTTTGATCCCATCCGGGTGCCGCCTCCGAGGGAGCGGTAGAGGGAGACGTAGCTGTCGGCGAGGAGTCCGGCGCTGGCGGCGGCGGCGTCTTCGTTGGAGAAGATGGTGCGCTCGGCGTCGAGGACGTTTTGGAAGTCAACCAGGCCTTCGGCGTTGTTGTCTTTGATGAGTTGGACGGTCTCGCGGGCGGAGGCGACGGATTGGTCGAGGTGGCTGCGGCGCTCGCGCTCGTGGTGGATGGAAGCGAGGGAGGTTTCGACGTCGGAGACCGCTTCGAGGACGCTTTGTTGGTAAGTGGCGAGGGCTTGGCGGACGC
>JBNNED010000451.1:0-3845 GCA_050285825.1 Verrucomicrobiales bacterium
ACCGTCCGCTGTCTTCCGCTCGACCTCGCCCCCTTCGGCGTCCCCGAGGAAGCTCCCTGCCTTCTCACGGGCGAGACCACCAACACATACGCTCTCTGGGGTCGCAGCTACTAATACCAACTCGCAAAACTATCTGGCATAATGGATTTTTTTTAAATGTTGTGGATGACAGGCTGCGCCTTGCCTGAAAAAGCTGGCCGTTTTTCGGTATAATCGGCGTTATTCGTTGCTTGTGGTGCTCGCACCACGCGCGCCTCATGCCTTGATTTTCCACGAAAACCGACTCAGCCATTATACCAGATAGTTTCACTCATTGGTATAAAGCCAGGCCCCGGTCTTGCCCCGCCGGGAGAAACAGGGCACAATCCCGTGAGAAACCTCATCCATGCTCGGCATTCTCGACTCCGGCGTGGGCGGCCTGACCGTCCTGCGTGAAATCCGTCAGCTCCTGCCCCACGAAGACTTGCACTACGTCGGGGACTCGGCCTGGGTGCCCTACGGTAATAAGTCGGCGCGCGAGATCCAAAAACGCGTCTTTGCCATCACCGACTTCCTCCTCGCCCAAGGAGCCAGCCTCATCGTCATTGCTTGCAATTCGGCCACCATCTCCGCCGTCGAAGCCCTGCGCGCGGCCTACCCCGTTCCCTTCGTCGGCATGGAACCCGGGATCAAGCCCGCCGCCGCCCTCACCCGCAGCGGCACGATCGGCGTCCTCGCCACCGAGGCCTCCTTGGCGGGCGAGAAATTCCACCGCCTCGTCGACACCCACGCGGGTTCCCTGCGCGTTCTCACCCGGCCCTGTCCGGACTTCGTCACCCTCGTGGAAGCGGGACAACTCGACGGGCCGGAGGTCGTTTCCGCCATTCGCCAATACTGCGATCCCCTCCTCGCGGAAGGAGCCGACGCCCTCATCCTCGGCTGCACCCACTATCCCTTTCTCAAAGCCGCCCTCAGCCGTGAACTTCCAGACGGAATCAGCCTGATCGATACCGGCCCCGCCGTGGCGCGCCGCGTCGCCAGCCTCCTGCCTGCCCTGCCCGCGAGCCTCGACAAGGGCGAGCTCCACCTCCACACCACCGGCTCGCTCACCCGCCTGCGCGAGCTCGCCCCCCTCCTCCTTCCGGGCGAAGACCCCAAGCTCTCCGCACTCGATCTCGGTGCTTAAAGCTTGGCTCGCTCTCTCCCGCATGCTTCCATGTCAGCATGAAACACCTCCTCCTGCTCCTTCTCGTCCCCCTTCTCACGCACTGCGGCGGCTCCCTCCCCTTCTTCGGCGGCGGCTACGGCGGCACCAGCGTGAGTCAATCGCCCGCCGTTCTCAACGTTTCCGGCTGGGACCCCAAGGAAGTCCAGCGCCGGGGCGACCGCTACCACGCGCGGGACCTCACGGCCTTGCGGAAAAACGGAGCCGTCGCCCTCATCGCCCGCTCGGCCAAAGGCCCCGTCCACGATCCGAAATTCGCCGACTTCATCCAGTCCGCCCACCGTCAGGGCATGCTCATCGGAGCCTATCACTTCGTCACCCTCGACCAATCTCCAACGCGCCAGGCCGAGAATTTCGTCGCCCACGTCCGCGCCGCCGCCAGAGCCCGTGGCATCCGCGGCACCCGCCTGCTGCTCGTGGGAGATTTCGACACCAATTCCACCCCCGACCGCCTCGTTGACTTCATCACCCGCGTTCACCAGCTCACCGGCGTTTATCCCGTCACCTACCTCGAGAACTCCGACCAACTCCGCGCCCGCCTCAGCGCAGCCCGGCCCGAGCAAAAAGCCCTCATCCGTCGCTCCCCCTACTGGCTTGCTCTTTACAGCCCGAAAGGCACCGAGCGCACCATGGCCTACACCAGCACCCTCACCCCGGACTCCCTGACCAAGCTCTACGGCATCTGGCCCACCTGGGCGATGTGGCAATACGGCGGCGTCGTCTGGGAAAATGGCAAATCGAGCCCGAAACACTACGACACCCCGGCCTGGCGCAGCCCCCGCTACTTCGGCAACATGGCCCACCCGATGGAGCGCAACGTCTTCAAAGGCAGCCCCGAAGACCTCCAGCGTTTCTGGCAGGCTCATAGTATTTCGCTGTGAGGAACTTTTGCTGAAAGTCGATGCGCTTTTCATGGGTAAATAAGACCCATGTCCACACGCTACCTACTTCCTTTGATCATCGGGGTCTCCTCAATCCCAACCGCTCCCGCCGCCATCCTGAGCCTTGATTTCGGCCATGTGGATACCGGAACGCCGAGTCCACTGCAGAGCGGATTTCAGGCGATGAGTAACCAGAGCCAAGCTTTTAGCACCACTGCGGTCTCCAGCGGCAGCATTTCCGTTTCTTTCACGCAACAGGGCACACGGGATCGCGGAACACCGAACGCGGACAACGGTGCCTTCACCTACGACGAACTCCATCGCGATTTGTTCACGGGACTGGCCGAGACTGCCAGTGACGGCACAGGCAATACCACTTTCTCTCTGAGTGGACTCGATGCCAACACCGACTATGTCATCCAGATCTGGTCCTACGACAGCGGCTTCAATCCCGGAGCGGAATATGATTGGTTCGATTTGTCAAACGGGACACCGGTCCTGATCGGAGAAATCACCAACTCCAACTCGGCTCCTACGAGCAACGAGCAATATAGCTTCACGGCTACCGTCACCTCGAACGCTTCCGGGGAGCTGCTTTTCGGGCAACACGACCCTGATGGCACTGGCTCCATCAATGCCTTGATTCTCTCGGCTGTCCCGGAACCCGGCACCTTCGCTCTTTCCCTCTGTGGCCTCCTCGCCTTCGCCCGCAGACGTCGCTGAACAGGCAAGTGAGAGAACCTTCTTTCTGGAAATTTCTACCAAATTAAATCTTCTCTCCTGTCACTCCGTCGCTAAAATACCCGCCATGGCAAGACGCGCAAGCTCCGGCATCAATCAGAAGGCTCTCATCACGGGGCTTCTTCTCTGTCTTCTCGTCGCTGCGGCGGGGTATTTTCTCTTCGGACGCAAAAAGGACAGTTTCGCCAAGGCCGAGCCGCTCGTCATGGCCGAGGTCACCACTGCCGGAGCCAACATGTTGGCGGGCAACGAATACCGCGTGGAAGGCAAAATCTTCGACAACCGCGTCAACAGCAGCGGCCAAGTCATCACCCTGGAGGTCGGCGACGAGGGCAGCAGCGATTTTCTCTCCCTGCTCATCACCGAAGAGGCAAAGGCCAAGGGCGTGAACTTCGTCCGCGGCCAGCACTATGCCTTCCTCGTGCGATTCAACACCGACGGCGTGGCGGAAGCCTTGGACGTCAACCGGCTGTAACTCTCCCCTTCACTTCTGATTCTCACGCTCCCAGGGACTCTTTGCGGAATTGCGTGGGCGACTGGCCGACGACTTTTTTGAAATGACGGGAGAAGTCGCTGTGGTCGTAAAAACCCACTTCGAGGGCGATTTCCGTCACTTGCTTGCTCGTTTGCTTGAGCAGCTCGCAGGCGATGAGCACGCGCAGGCGGATGAGATAGGCGCGGGGGCTCATTTTGAAAAACTCGCGGAATTTGCGTTCCAATTGACGCACGGAAACTCCGACCAGCTCGGCCAGTTTTTCGACGTTGAGTTTATCGCGGAAGTGCTTTTTGAGGTAATCCACGGCGGGCTGGAGTTCGAGGTAGGGAGCCAGGGCCGTGCGCGCGCCCTCGTATGTCCGCACCGTTCCGCAAACGCCGCAAACCTCGCCATTCGTATCGAATAAGGGCAGTTTATCCGTGACCGACCAGTCGGGCGTGCCATCGGTTCCCGGAAAAAGTTCGACGATGTTCATGAGCGGCTTTCCGCTGTCGATCACGCGCTTGTCGTCGGCGCGGTATTT
>JBNNED010000452.1:0-3746 GCA_050285825.1 Verrucomicrobiales bacterium
GGCCTTCGAGGCCATGCAGCTCCAGATCATGCGGGAGAAACGCGCGATGGAAAAACAGTGGAAGGAACGCGAAAAACAGATCGAACGTGTCATCAAAAACACCGTCGGGCTCTACGGCGACATGCAAGGGATCATCGGCGGCCAAATCCCGACCATCCCGGCCCTCGAACTCGACGACTCCGAAGACCCCAAACTCCTTCCCTGAGGAAGGCCCCGTCCTTCCTAAGCCCCCCCCCTTACCGACTCACTCGCCTTCGGGTTTTTGAGCCTCTTCGGCTTGTTCTTTTTTGGCGGCCTCCTCCTGCTGAGCCTTTTCGGCTTCCTGCTTCGCTTTCTCCTCCTCCGCTTTCTTTTTCATCTCCGCTTCCTGCTTGGCCTTTTCTTCAGCCGCTTTGCGCGCTTTTTCCTCGGCGGCTTTCTTCGCTTTTTCGATTTCGGCTTTCGCCTGCTCCTCGGCAGCCTTTTTCTTCATCTCGGCCTCTTTGCGGGCTTTTTCGGCTTCGGCCTTCTTGCGGGCGGCTTCGGCTTTGGCTTTTTCCTCCGCTTCTTTCTTAGCTTTGGCTTCGGCTTCTTTCTTCGCTTTTTCCTCCGCCGCTTTTTTGGCCATGGCCTCGATTTCCTCGGCAGAGACGCCGAAGTCGACCTCCAGTTTGTCGTTGCCTTTCTTCAAAGCGGCTTCGACTTCCTTGGTAGCGGCGCTGTTCCAGAGGTAAATTTTCTGTAATTGCGGGAGGGCAGCGAGTTTTTCGACCCCACTGTTACTCACCTTCGTGCTGTGCAGGTTGAGCTTCTCCAAGCTTTCGTTACCGGCAAGTGCGGTGATCCCTTCGTCGGTAATGCCGGTCTCGCTGAGGTTGAGAATTTTGATCTGGGCGAGTTCCGGAGCGAGCTTTTGCAGGCCGCCGTCGGTGATGGCGCTTTTGGAGAGATTGACATCGGCGAGGCTGTGGGCGACGGGTTGGAGTTTGGCGAGGTGCTCGTCGGTGAAGCGATTACCCAGGCTGACGGAGGTGAAGGTGAGGGTGGTCGCTCCCTGCGAGGTGTAGTTCAACGCGCTTTTGAAGTCGGGATCTTTCTTGAGCTCGCTGAGGCTGGCTTCGATTTTCGCACGCGCGGCGGCGGCGGCTTCTTCCGCTTTTTGAGCTTCGGCTTCTTCCGCAGCTTTCTGCGCTTCGCGTTCGGCCGGGGTGACCATTTTACCAACAGCTTCCAGGATCGGCGCGGGGGCCTTGAGGTCCTTGAAGGTCTTTTCGGTCACGGCACCGGATTCGACCCACCAGTCGAGCAGGAGAAGCTCGTGCGCTTCCAGTTGGGGTTCGTCGATGGGCGGCATGAGACCGTCGTCATCTTTCGGCAAGTGCATGAGCTCGATCATGTAGCTGTCCTCGAGGTTACCCGCGACGACGGCATAATCGGTGTCGCCACCTTCCATGATGGATTCGATGCTATCGAGCAGAAGGCCACCTTTTTTCTTCTGACCTTCGGCGTGACAGGCGTAGCATTTCGCTTCGAGAATGGGGACGACGACCTCTTCGTAGATCAAGCGGTCGGCCGGTGCTTTGGCCGCGATTTCCGCTTTTTTGGCATCATCGACCGCTTTCTCGACCGGCTTCAGAGGCGAGAAGGGATCGCCATGAATTTCTTCGCCGCCGATGTGGGCGCCGAAGCTCATGATGCCGGTGGCGATGAGGAGAAGAATGCCGTAACCGGGATTGCGCGAACCCGCGCGGCTGGCCCACATTTTGACAATGAAGGCGAGCGTGAGAACGCCCGAAAAGATGATGCCAGCCCACATGTGGCGCTCCCAAGCCTCACCGGTGCGACCTCCGAGGTCCATGCTGAGGTAGCCCGTGAGGTTGGCGAAGTAGGACGAAAACACGCCGAAGAGAAGGAGTGCCTTCGTCTGAGGACGCCATTTGCCGAAGGACAACCAGCCGAAAATCTCGATGGTGAGCACGCCCACGACGACCCCGATGGGCAGATGGAGGATGAGCGGGTGGAGATTTCCTCCGACGTCCCAGTATTTTCCGCCCGCCGCGAGGAGGCCCGCGAGAGGCTCTTGCTTGGCGAGGAAGGGCAGAGCTCCGAGAGCTCCCGCGCAGAGCAGGAGGAAAAGCGTGAGCAAGACCAGCCCCCCCGCGCCTTTCTTTTCTTCTTCTGCCAATTCCGGATGATGAGTCGATTCTTCTGACATATTGTTCTCAAATACCGTTGATTCTGCCTGAGTCTTTCCAGCTAAATCCATTTGGCAACGGAAAAAAGAACGGGAGCCACGGGCGCGCAATTATCTTGCGGGAAGCTGAAAAACGCGCTTTTCTCCTCCGCCCCCACTCAGTAGATTCCGCCCATGCCCGCTCCTAAAAACGCTATCGCCCCCAGCCGCGCCGAAGACTTTCCCGAATGGTACCAGCAAGTGATCAAAGCCGCCGATCTCGCCGAAAACTCGGAAACGCGCGGCTGCATGGTCATCAAGCCCTGGGGCTTCGCCATCTGGGAGGCCATCCAGCGCGATCTCGACCGCCGTTTTAAGGAAACCGGGCACCAAAACGCCTATTTCCCCCTTCTCATTCCCCTTTCCTACCTCGAAAAAGAGGCTGAGCACGCCGAGGGCTTTGCCACCGAGTGCGCCGTCGTCACCCACCACCGGCTCGAAGCCGAAAAAGACGAGGAAACGGGCAAAACGCGCATGATTCCCACCGGCAAACTCACCGAGCCCTACGTCATCCGTCCGACCTCCGAGACCATCATCGGAGCCGCCTTCGCCCGCTGGGTCAATTCCTACCGCGACCTCCCTCTCCTCATCAACCAATGGGCCAACGTCATGCGCTGGGAAATGCGCCCCCGCATGTTCCTCCGCACCGCCGAATTCCTCTGGCAGGAAGGCCACACCGCGCACGAGACGCGGGAGGAGGCGCTCGCCGAGACTCACTTGATGCACCGCGTTTACGCTGACACCCTGCGCGACCTCCTCGCCATCCCCGTCATCATGGGCGAAAAAACGGAGGCCGAGCGCTTCCCGGGCGCGGAAAACACCCTGACCGTGGAAGCGATGGTCCAGGACAAAAAAGCGATTCAGGCCGGCACCTCCCACTATCTCGGTCAGAATTTCGCCAAAGCCCAGAACATCACCTTCACCGGTCGCGACAACCAGGAAGAACACGCCCACACCACCTCCTGGGGCGTCTCCACCCGCCTCGTCGGCACCCTCATCATGGCGCATTCGGACGACGACGGACTCGTCCTCCCGCCCCGCGTCGCACCCGAACAAATCGTCATCATCCCCGTCACCCCGAAAGCCGAAAGCCGGGAAGCGATCATCGATGCCTGCCACGCGCTGGCCAAGACGCTGCGAGAACTCAAGTTCTGCGGCGAACGACTCCGGGTCAAGGTGGACGACCGCGAACTGGGCGGCGGTGCCAAAAAATGGGAATGGGTCAAAAAAGGCGTGCCCATCCGCCTCGAAATCGGCCCGCGCGACATGGAAAGCCGCAAAGTCTGCCTCCAACGTCGCGACCAACCCGCCAACTCCAAGGAGTTCATCGACAAAGAGGACTTCATCCGCAAGGCCAACGAGATTCTCGACGAAATCCACCACCACCTGCTCAAACGCGCCAGGGACTTCCGCGATGACAACATCAGCCACGTCACCGACTTGGCCGAGTTTGAAAAACATTGGTCCGGCGACAACCCCGGCTGGCTCCTCACTCCTTGGGCGGGCAGTCGCGAGGAAGAAGAAAAGCTCTCGA
>JBNNED010000453.1:0-6974 GCA_050285825.1 Verrucomicrobiales bacterium
AAACACCCCGCCCGAGTCCGCCAAACTCAGCTACCTCCTTGAGCTCCTCGATACCCTTTTTCAGGAAGGCCGACGCGTTCTCCTCTTTTCCCAATTCACCTCCATGCTCGCCCTCATCGAAGAGGAAATGAAGCAGCGCGCCATCCCCCTCCTCAAACTCACCGGAGCCTCGAAAGACCGGGGCGAACTTGTCGAAAAATTCCAGAGCGGCCGCTTCCCCCTCTTTCTCATCTCCCTCAAAGCGGGCGGAACCGGTCTCAATCTCACCGCCGCCGACACCGTCATTCACTACGACCCCTGGTGGAATCCCGCAGCCGAAAACCAGGCCACCGACCGCGCCTACCGCATCGGCCAGGACAAACCGGTCTTCGTCCACAAACTGATCTGCGCCGGCACCGTCGAAGATCGTATCCACCAGCTTCAACAGCAAAAATCCCGCCTCGCCGCCGACCTCCTTTCCGGCGCGAGCCGAAAAATCCCCGACGCCGACATCCTCCGCCAACTCCTCGCCCCCAGCAGCTGAACCACCGGAACGCGGGCTTTAGCCCGCCCATGAGCACTTACTCCACTATGCCACCCAACCCCCATCTCCCGCCCGCGCCGCCCACACTGAAAGCCGCCCATACGCGTCAGCACCGAGCGGAATGCGGACCACGTTATTATTTAGCCGCCCTAGAGCTTTCCCAGTCCCATTGGCTTCCCGGAAAGCCCGCACAGGCCCTGCTCCAACTCAACAAAGCCTTCCTCGCCGACCTTCCCGACGACGCCCCGATTCTTCAAAGCCATCCCCTCCCCTACGCCGCCCTCGTCTGGCTCCTCCAAAACCGTCACGAGAGCCCCGGCTTTCTCGGCAACCCCGTGCGCCACTTCCAGCACCTCGCCACCCGCATGAGCGGACCACGTGCGGAACTGCGGGCGACTCGTGCCTGGCTCTGTTTTCATCTCGCTCAAGACCTCCTCCCGCCCGCCGACTTCCCACCCGACCAACGCCAACTCCAAAGCGACAAGATCCTCATTCCCAGCCGCACAGACCTCCTCCACACCCTGCGCCACCAGCACACCCGCCCCTGGGAAGCGGAAGCGGTCAAGACCGCCCTCAATCAAATGAGAGAACAAAATTAACCAAATGACTTGACGCCATGAGGAAGCCGCCCTAAAGTCCCCGTATGAGCACTCAAAGCGCACCCCTCGTAGAGAGCTTCCTCCCCGCTGCCCTCCACCCCGGTCTTCAGGAAGAAGCCGCTGTTTATCAAGCCCGCCCCATCGTGGAGCGCCTGCGTCAAGGGCTTCCTCTCGCCGAGTTCCGCACCTTACAAGAACTCCTGGACATCCCCGAAGAGGAGCTCGGGCGCTTGCTGGGCATTTCTCCCGCCACCCTGAACCGCCGGAAAAAAGCGCGTCGCTTCGCCATGCCCGAAAGCGAACGCATCGTGCGTTTTGCCCGGCTTTTCGGGCTCGCCATGGATGTCTTCGAAGCTGAAGAAGCCGCCCGCGAGTGGCTCAAGACCAGCAACCCCGGCACCGCCAACGAGGCTCCCCTGAGTTACGCAGACACGGAGTTCGGCGCGCGCGAAGTCGAAAACCTGCTCGGCCGCATCGACCATGGCATCTTCTAAAAAGGCCGGACGGACACCCGCCTACCGCTTGGTCTCGACGAAGTGGCTCGGTGGCGCACTCTCCGGCGAAGGCGCGCGCAAGTACGGCGGGCGCTGGAACTCTCCCGGTCGCCCGGCGGTCTATCTTGGCTCCACCCGCTCGCTTTGCGCCCTAGAACTTCTCGTCCACCTACCTTCCCCCGGAAGTCGGCGTAAAGCCTTCTCCTTCCTGTCGCTGGAGCTACCCTCTGCGTCGATTCACACCCTGCCGACATCAGCCCTCCCTGAAAGCTGGAGGGAAGATCCACCCACATCAGCCACCATGCACTTGGGCGACGACTGGCTGGCGGCGGGTTCCTCACTGGCCCTCGCCGTACCTTCAGCCATCATGCCAGAGGAGTGGAATTTCTTGCTCAATCCACTGCACCCCGATTTTCATCGGCTCAAGATCTCAGAGCCCGCCGCTTTTCGCTTTGATCAGCGTCTTTGACCCGAGCTCAATCAGCGGCGGCGACGGATGGCTAGAAGAGAAGACAAGGCGAGGAAGGCGGTGACCCCTGGTTCCGGGATGACCGTGATCTCAAAGGCATAAGCTCTCTCCAAAGTGGGATAACTCGTAAATGTTCTCGTGCCACCAGTCGTGACCGTAAAGGAAGCCCCGGAATCATGGGCAGTGGAGTATGAAGCGCCGTCGGAGAAAGAAATTCTACCCCCATCCACACTATAAAAACCGGCAAAGACCTCGGTGTCCGCAGCCAAGGAAAAATTCCCGCTTTGCTCGGCGATGGTCCAGCCCAAGGCGGTGTCGACCTCGCTTCCGACCCAGAGATATTCAAAGGTATTGCCTCCGTTGTTTTTCGCCAAAAACGGGACGAAGCCACCGTCGAGCTGCGTATTACCCGTATCTTCATAGAGGCCGTGGAAGGCAAACTGCGTGACATCATAATTCCCGGCTCCAAACATCCGGGAGGAGCTACGATCGATGTTCAAGCGGTTGCCCATCGCCGGCGTATCCCGTTCATCAGCTCCGAGATCTCCCGCCCCCAACCATCCCGCTCCATAGCTCGTGGAATGGATATCAAAAGCGTAGTCCCTTCCCAAATTGGGGTTACTTGGGCTGCTCGGGATGGTGTTGCCGTATGAAATGCTCGGAACGGTCGCCCAGTGATCGGTCGGCCCTTGCCCCGCAACATTGCCATTATGCCCGATCCGCCCTCCATCCGCAGTGTAAAATCCCGCGTAGAGGGTCTTGGAAGTCCGCAGGTTGAGGTATTGATTGTAGCTGTGGCTGTTGGCCCCCATGCTGACCGCGTTATCGTTGCCCACCCAGACCACATGATAGTCACCACCCACTTTTTCCGCGAGGAAGGGGGTGGCGGTGCCAGCTCCGGAAGTGCCCAGAAAACCAAATTCGGACAAGTGATAGCTTCCCGGCCCGAGGTTGTGGAAAGTTCCTGGCCTCAAAGCCACATTCAAGCGTTCCCCGCTATCTACGCCCCCTGTGATCCCCGGAAAAGCCGCCCCCGGCCCAAAGACGATATTCGCTGACTCCAGTGGCGACGCGACGATGAAGGTCAGACCGCAAACGAGCGGAAAATAATGCTTCGATTGAGCTGGGACAGGAAACGTTTTCATAGTTCTGATATCACGCCCGATGCGGGAGCCTAAGTCAACAAAAAACTTCATTTTCACAGAAAAAATCACAAGCCCTTGAGCCCAACGCACTTTCCCCTTTCATCCCCCGCCCTTCTCCTTTCTAATTCCGCCACATGAACGCCGTATTACTCTTCTCCGGACAAGGAGCCCAGAAAGTGGGCATGGGACAGGATCTCATCGAAAAAAGCGCCACCGCACGCGAGCTTTTTGCGCAGGCCGACGACATTCTCGGTCGCCCGCTCACCGAAGTCATCTTCAACGGCCCCGAAGAAGAGCTCACCCGCACCGCCAATTGCCAGCCTGCCCTTTTCCTCCACGGCCTCGCTCTCCTCGCCATGCTCAAGGAAGCGGTCCCCGCGCTCAACCCCGTCGCCGCCGCCGGTCTCTCGCTGGGCGAAATGACGGCACACGCCGCAGTCGGCACTTTCGGCTTTGAAGAAGGCCTGCAAATCGTCGCCCGCCGCGGGGAACTCATGGACGAAGCCTGTGCGCAAACCGAAGGGACGATGGCCGCCATGATCGGGGGCTCGGAAGACGACGTGCGCAAGCTCGCCGCCGCCTGTGATGTCGATGTCGCCAACCTCAATTGCCCCGGCCAAATCGTCCTTTCCGGCACCGAAGCGGGCATCGACGCCGCCGTCGCCCAAGCCAAAGATTACGGCCTGCGCATGGGCAAAAAACTCAAAGTCGCCGGCGCCTACCACTCCCGCCTCATGGCCTCGGCGCAGGAAAAGCTCGCCGACACCCTGGCCTCGGTCGAGGTCGGCACGCCCGCCATCCCCGTCATTTCCAACTTCCTCGCCGCTCCCGCCGAAGGCCCCGAAGCCATTCGCGACTCTCTCGTCAAGCAAGTGACCGGCTCGGTGCGCTGGACGGAATCGATGCAACTCCTTCGTTCCCAAGGCCATGACTTGTTCATCGAACTCGGCCCGGGGAAAGTCCTCGCCGGTCTCATGGCCCGGATCGATAAAGAAGCCCGCGTCCTCGCCATCGAAGATGCCGCCAGCCTCGAAGCCGCCCTCGCCGAGCTGGGTTAAAGGCGCCCGCTGCCACTTTCCCTCCATTTTCTGAAATTTCCTCTAGCCAGATCAGCTATCGCTCGGTAAATAACAGAAAATCCAACATTTCCCCTCGCAAACAAACGCCATCAAGCCATTATCAAGACCATGAGCCAAGCCCGTACCACCAACGAACTCACCACCCTCAAACAGGACATCAAAGCCGCGACCGAAGCCCATCTCGAAGAAACCGGCGGTCTCCTGCGCCTTTCCCCGACCTGGGTTCCCCGTTCTTTTCTCCAGCCCGGCCTGCGCATCAAGCTGCACCCGGACGACACCTACGCCTACGGCCTCTCGCGCGGGGGCATCGACGAGCGTTGGTTCGGATCGACCACGGAAACGGCCAACGAAGGACGGGACGCCGATGAAGGTCTTTCCTATGTCGTCGTGGGCAAAGAGCGCTTCACCCTGCGCGAAGCCATCGACGCCTGCGGAGCCGACATCATTGGCGAAGCGATGTGGTCGAAATACGGCAAGTGGCCTGTTTACTCGAAGTTCTTCGACAACATGGGCCCCATCCCGCACCACATGCACCAAAATGCCGAGCAAGCGGCCCTCGTCGGCCAAGAAGGCAAGCCCGAAAGTTACTACTTCCCGCCGCAGCATAACAACGTGGGCAATAATTTCCCCTACACCTTCATGGGCTTCGAGCCCGGCACGACCCGCCAGCAGGTTTACGATTGCATCGCCAACTGGCACAAGGGCGACAACAAAATCCTCGAGCTTTCCAAGGCCTACAAACTGCAACCCGGCACCGGCTGGCTCATTGATCCCTGCATCCTGCACGCCCCCGGCTCCCTCTGCACTTACGAGCCGCAGTGGGGTTCCGACGTCTTCGGCATGTATCAGAACCTCGTCGAGGGTCGCGAAGTCCCCCGCTCCCTGCTCGTCAAGGACATGCCTGCGGACAAGCACGACGACATCGACTTCATCATCGACCAACTCGACTGGGAAAAGAACGTCGATCCGAACTTCAAAGACAATCACTACCTGGAACCCGTCACCTCCGAAAAAGGCGAAGGCTACCACGACAAGTGGATCGTTTACGGGAAAGTGGACAACTTCCAGTATTTCACGGCCAAAGAACTCACCGTCGAGCCCGGCCAGAGTGTTACCATTAAAGACAAGGGCGCTTACTCCCTCATCGTGGTGCAGGGCGAAGGCAAGGCCAACAAGCTCAACCTCAACTGCCCGAAACTCCTCCGTTTCAACGAGTTGTCACAGGACGAGTTCTTCTGCACCGAGCGCGCGGCCAAAGAAGGCGTGACCTTCGTCAACACCAGCGCCACCGAGCCCCTCGTCGCCCTGCGCTACTTCGGCCCCGAGGTCAATCCCGACGCCCCGGAAATGGGAGCCCATAAAAATGGATAATTTCAAATTGCAGATTTAACAATTGATTGAAAACACTATGAAAAAACCAATCCGCATCGGTCTCATCGGTTACGGCTTCATGGGTCGCACCCACTCGAACGCCTACTCGCAAGTCGAGCACTTCTTCGACACCCAGCACGTCCCCGTCAAACAGGTCGTCTGTGGTCGCAACGAGGAAAAAGTGAAAGCTTTCGCCGAACAATGGGGCTACGCCGACACCGAAACCGACTGGAAAAAGCTCATTGAGCGCGATGACGTGGACGCCATCGACATCTGCACCCCGAACAATTCCCACGCCGAAATCGCCCTTGCCGCGATCAAGGCGGGCAAGATGATCCTCTGCGAAAAGCCCTTGGCGCTCAATGGCGAACAAGGCGAGGAAATGGTCAAAGCCATCGAGGAGTCCGGTCTTCCGAACCTCGTTTGGTATAATTACCGCTTCCTGCCAGCCGTCACCCTGGCCAAACAGATCGTGGACCGGGGCGACCTCGGTCGCGTCTTCCACTACCGCGCCAATTTCCTACAGGACTGGACGATTTCCGAAGACCTCCCGCAGGGTGGCGAAGCTCTTTGGCGTCTGGACGCGGCGGCGGCGGGTTCCGGGGTGACGGGCGACCTTCTCGCTCACAACATCGACTGTGCCCGCTGGCTCAACGGCGAGATCGTTTCCGTTTCCGCCATGACCGAGACCTTCATCAAGGAGCGCGTCCACCAGGAAACGGGCGAAAAACAAGCCGTCACCATCGACGACGCCTGCGCCTTCCTCGCCCGCTTCGAAAACGGCTCGCTGGCCATCTTTGAATCGACCCGCTACGCCCGTGGCCACAAGGCCCTCAAGACTTTCGAGATCAACGGCGAGCACAAATCCCTTTCCTGGGACTTGCACGACCTCAACCGCCTTTCCTACTTCGACCACGGCGTGCCGGGCGAAACCCGCGGCTGGAGCAGCATCCACGTCACCGACGGCGATCAACCCTACGTCGGCAACTGGTGGGTCCCCGGACTTGGCATCGGCTACGAGCACTCCTTCGTCCACGGCGCTCTGGAGTTCATGAAAAGCCTCGACGACCCGAGTGCGAAAAAGGCCTATCCCGACTTCAAAGACGCCCTCAACACCCAGTACGTCTGCGACGCGGTTCTCGAA
This sequence comes from Verrucomicrobiales bacterium, assembly GCA_050285825.1. Classification (GTDB taxonomy): domain Bacteria; phylum Verrucomicrobiota; class Verrucomicrobiia; order Verrucomicrobiales; family Akkermansiaceae; genus SW10. Next base: position 6,825 of record JBNNED010000453.1, read on the forward strand.
TCTGCCCGCACCGGCCAGTGGGTCGAGGTCAAACACGCGAAGTAGAAGCGGTTTCCAAGCGCTTTCCCGAACAAAAAGCGGATACAATCCGCTTCTACATCCTTCGTAGAAACTGCAAAACACGCTCCTCCCGGGGCGTGTTTTTTGTTG
>JBNNED010000454.1:0-3194 GCA_050285825.1 Verrucomicrobiales bacterium
CTCGGAAGCTTCTTCCGGTTTTTCCGGGCTTTCCCCGGAGCCCGCCGCCTCGATCCGGTCGACAATGACGTCCGGGATCAATTTCGACTCCTGGGCGGTTCCACTCAGGGTGAAACACAATCCCAGCAAGGCGCTCAGGGGGGCCATGGCACGGTTCATGTCAAAATCCTAGGCTGAAACTCAGCCTCAGGCAAGCGGACAATCAAGGCAGTCGGAACCAGGCTTCAGAAAGCGGGCACGCCGCCCCCGATGATTCAAAAAACAACCCTTTCGCGTCTTTCGCGGTTCGAGCCATAGAATGACACGCCTGACTTCACTCCCATTCGATGCTCGCCGGTGGCTTCGTCGAAATGTCGTAAAGCACGCGGTTGATGCCATCGACTTCGTTCAAAATCCGGTGACTCGTCTCCCGCAGGAGCGCGGGCGGCAACTCGACCCAGTCCGCCGTCATGGCGTCCTCACTGACAACCGCCCGCAGGCTGATGGCCCACTCGTAACTGCGTTCGTCGCCCTTGACCCCCACTGTTTTCACGGGAATCAAGGCTGCGTAGGCCTGCCAAACCTTGTCATACCAACCGTATTCCTTCAGTCGCGTGATGAAAATATGGTCGCACTCGCGGATGATGCGCAGGCGTTTTTCATCGACCACGCCCGGACAGCGCACGGCCAGGCCCGGCCCGGGGAAGGGATGGCGATTCACAATATCAGCCTCGATCCCGAGTGCTGCTCCCAGCTCCCGCACTTCGTCTTTGAAGAGCTCGGCCAGCGGCTCCAGCACTTTCCCCTGCTTCTGCAATTCGAGAATGCGCGCGACCCGGTTATGGTGCGTCTTGATCACCGAGGCTTTCGATCCCTCATTCGAGGCACTCTCGATGACGTCCGGATACAAGGTCCCCTGCGCCAGCATCTGGGCATCGCCCACAGCATCCCAGAAGACATCGACGAAGAGATTTCCGATGATTCCGCGTTTTTTCTCAGGATCACCTTCCCCCGCCAAAGCCGTCAAAAAGCGCTCCGAGGCATCGATCAACTCGATCTCCACGCCCATGCGCGCGAAATTCCGCACCACTTCTTCCGCTTCCTGATGGCGCAGCAAGCCGTTATCGACGAAAATGGCCCGCATTTTCACCCCCGCTTCCTTCAAGAGAACCGCGAGAATCGTACTGTCGACCCCGCCGCTCACTCCGCAGACGACCTGCTTGTCGCCGACCTTCGCGCGGATGTCATTGATGAGCTCTTGCTTGAAGTCCTCGATGGAAAACTTCTCCAGCTCGCCCGCGCTGCGCAGGAAATTCCCCAGAATCTGCAAGCCCTCGTGGCTGTGCGTGACCTCGGGGTGATATTGAATCCCAAAAAACCGCTCCCCCCACTGCAGGCTCACCGGCGTGCCGTGTTGGTTTTTCGCAATCACGACCGCACCTTCCGGCAGGTTTTCCACCGTGTCGGAATGGCTCATCCACACCTGGGACGAGGGCGAAACGCCCGCGTAAAGCCCCTCGCAAGCCTCCGGCACCATCTGCGCCGGACCATACTCCCGCCGGTCACTCGGCTTCACCGAGCCCCCGAACTTGATGTTGAGCAGCTGCATTCCGTAGCACACGCCGAGCACGGGCACGCCAAAGGCCTGCAATTTCTCAAAATCGATGTCCGGCGCGTCGGGGTCCGCCGTGCTGCGCGGCCCACCGGATAAAATAATGGCTCCGGGCTTACCGATGGCGTCCAGGTCATCCGGACTGTAAAGCTTTGAAAAATAGCCGAGTTCGCGCACCCGGCGCACAATCAATTGCGTGTATTGCGAGCCAAAATCAAGGACCGCAACGTGGTTTTCTTCCGTCATAATTCTCTAAATTCTAATCAGTTGGCAATCAGTGGCTCAGCGGCTGGTAATTCGTCGGTTCTTCCGTGATCACGACGTCGTGAGCGTGGCTCTCCCGCAGGCCACCGGAGGTGATTTGCACGAAAGTGGCCTTCTCCCGCAGCTCCGCAAGATTGTGCGCCCCCACGTATCCCATCCCCGAGCGCAGACCGCCCATGAGTTGGAAAACGACATCGGCCAAGGGGCCTTTGTAAGGCACGCGACCCTCGACGCCTTCCGCGACAAGCTTCCCGCTGCTGTTCTGCCCGTAGCGGTCGCCCGAGCCCTTCTCCATCGCGCCGATCGAGCCCATCCCGCGGTAGGTCTTGAAGCGTCGGCCCTGGAAATGGACCGTCTGCCCCGGACTCTCCCGCGTCCCCGCCAACAGGGAGCCCAGCATGACGAGATCCGCTCCCGCCGCCAAAGCTTTGACAATGTCCCCCGAGTAACGAATCCCGCCGTCCGCGATCACCCGCACACCGCGCTCGCGACAGTAACCCGCGACGTTCTGAATGGCCGTGAACTGCGGCATTCCGACTCCCGAAATGACCCGCGTCGTGCAGATCGAGCCCGGCCCAACACCCACTTTGAGCGCATTCGCTCCGGCATCGACCAAGTCCCGCGCGCCCGCCGCCGTGACGACATTGCCCGCCACCACCGGACGATCACTGAGCTCCCGCAACTTGCCGATGACTTCCATGACCCGCGTCGTATGACCCGTGGCCGCGTCGATAAACAAGGCATCGGCTCCGGCTTCGATCAAAGCCTGTGCGCGTTCCAGATACTCCGGCCCGACCCCCACGGCCGCGCCACAAAGCATCTGGCCGTTCAGGTCTTTGGCGGAATTCGTAAAGGTGATCGCCTTTTCAATATCCGCCCCCGTGATGAGCCCGGCGAGGCGCCCCTCGGAGGTCACCAAAGGCAATTTCTCAATGCGATTTTCATACAAGACGCGGCGCGCATCTTCCAGCGAAGTCTCCGGCGGAGCCGTCACCAGACGCTCCCGCGGCGTCATCACCTGGGCCACCGTCGCGCTCTCATCCGGCAAGTGCCGAATATCGCGCCCCGTCACCATTCCCTCCAAAATCCCCCCGTCGCCCACCACCGGAAAACCGGAAAAGCCCTGCTCGCGCATGATATCACGCACCTCCCCCACCGTCTGCTCCTTGCGCACCGTCAGCGGCTTGTGGATGACCGCACTTTGAGAGCGCTTCACCTTGTTCACCATGCTAGCCTGGGCTTCGATCCCGCAGGCCCGGTGAATCACGCCCATCCCGCCTTCGCGAGCCAGGGCAATCGCGAGATCGGACTCCGAAACCGTGTCCATCGCGGCCGATAC
>JBNNED010000455.1:0-2928 GCA_050285825.1 Verrucomicrobiales bacterium
CCGATCTCGCCGCGACCTGCTTCGTGAAGCGCCGATCCGCCGAGCTCGGTGTCGGATCCCCCGACGGATGGTTGTGCGTGAGCACGAAGGAATGCCCCAAATGCAAAATCACCGGTCGGAGCACCTCGCGCGGATGCGCCAGCGTCTCGTTCACCAGCCCGCGTGTCACTTCCTCCATGTGAACCAGCTTCAGCCGACTATCGAGCACCAGCACATGCAGCACTTCCTGACGCAGTCCCGCCGTGAGCGGAGCGAGATACTCGAAAATCCGCTCCGGGCAATTCAAGGCCCGCGTCTCGACCGTCTCCCGCGCCACCCGCGCGCCCATCTCGAAGGCCGCCGCGAGCTGACAAGCCTTGGCCAAACCCAGACCGTGCTCCTGAGACAACTCCTTGATTCCCAATCGCCCCAAAGCCCCGATCGAACCGTGTTTTTCGACCAAGTCCCGCCCGATCTCAATCGCGCTCCGCCCCTTAGTCCCCGTTCGCAGAAAAATCGCCAGGAGTTCCGCCGCCGACAAGGCCCCGGCCCCCAGCCGCGCCATCTTCTCCCGCGGCCGCTCATCCGACGGCAAATCCCGAATCACCTGGCTCATACCCCAGCCAAGCACAAAACTGGTCCTAAGAACAGCGAAAACTCACTTTTTAAAGCGCAATTTGTCCAATTTCGGATGCCGCAAGCGACGTCGAAGGAGCCGTAGAGCCACCCAAGCGATGAGCATCGCAGGAAAGAAAAAGACGAGCAAGACCCCCACCACACCTTCTTGATACGACAAATTAAAACGAGAAAACGTGATGATCCCTAAAGAAACGGCAAGTGCTAACATACCGAAAATCGACATCGAAAAGACCAAAGTGATTCCGAATCCCCGCCACGCGCTCAGCCATTCGTTGGCAAACTGGAAAACAAACCAAACTAGAAACGCCAGTATCAGAAATCCCAGCATCAACACGTTCGTCTCGATCATCGCCCCCACGCTCCGTTCCAGGCCATGCGCCCGCAGGCTCAATTCCGCGAAAAGACCGATCAAAAGCATTGCGACTGGCAAGCGCACCACGGCCTCCCAGAAGGCCAAACGCCGCAAGTTCCTCAAATCGAAGGGAAAGACTGCGATCAGCGGCACAATCCCATTCGGCGGGAAACTCACGCACTGGAGACAGGTCTTCACATACCAGCCCCCGTGAAACAAGCCCAGTACCAAAAATCCTTGCACTACAATAAGAGGCACCAAAGACCCCTCCATCTCCGTCTCCACCAACAAGCGGTGCCCGAAAACGGTAAGCATCAGGAAACCACTCATCCTCAGCCAGTTGGTCAACTGCCGGCCCTCCTGCAAGCCCGCCGCAGAAGCCAGCGCACGCTCCTTGTCCGTCCAGCGGCTCCACAAAAAGCGCTCCACCGTCCCCTTGGGCTCCGCGACCAGATCCGCCACCTCCGCCGAAAGTTCCTCTCGCTCGTCTTCATCTGCCGTCAGAACTTGCGGCATTTCTTCTTCAGCTCGCTGAACCAGCGACTCCACTTCCTCGCTTTCCTCGTAATCAAACTGATTCGTCAAGCCATCGCTCGCCCCGTAAAGTTCGTAAAAAGCAATCCGGTAGGGCGCGACATTGAAAACTTCCCGCCACAGCAGCAGCACCGCCGCCAACAGGCCCACTCCCAGACAGCCCAGAGCCGCCGGCCAAGACTCCGCCCCCTCGCCCAGCGCCCGCACCCAGGGCATCGTCTCATAAAATGCGAAAAATCGCTGCAGCACTCTTAACTCGATATCCTCAAAAAAGAAACAAACCACCGCCAAGCCCACGGTGAGCCAGCTCAAAGGGCCATCCAGGGACTCCAAAAAATGATGGGTCGCCAGGCAGACCAAAAAGACCCCTGCGTAGGCCGCCAGCAGCGTCGGCCAGGAAAAGCCCACCTCTCCCCGCCAAAGAGCCAAAGCCGCAAAGGCCAGAAACAAGACGAGCGCAGCCAAGCTACTTAGCAGGGCGCGACAGCGGATTTGTCGTTGATAAAGCGCGCGTGAGACGGGCAAGAGGCTGTTGAGGGGATTGTTAAAAGCTTCCATCTCATGCCGGAGAAAAGCGCGCGCTCCGTGATGCGCCGTCAGCAAGAGGAGCGCGGACAAGGCCCACCGCCAGGCCTCCGCCGAGCGCTCGGCAAGGAGAAAGCTCAGAAGAAATAGAAGAAGGAGTCCCACCCATGACAGATTTTTAACAAAGCCCCACACCTTTCCCAGCCACTCCGGCGCGTGTAGCCTCGTTCCCTCATCAGCGGCCAAGGCCTTCGCCCTCTGTAACAAGCGCCGCTCCGCCTGGCGGTCGCGATACAGGTCAATCACGCCTCGCCTCCTTCCCGGAAGGGCGCCAGGACGGCATCACCCGCCTCCACGCGCTCACGAAATTCCGCCGCCGAGCCCACAAAATACAGGCCTTCCTCCGCGATGAGCACCACCCGGTCGGAAAATTCGAGGGCGAAATCGACAAATTGCGTCGTGTAAATCACACTCAAACCCCGCTGCGTCTCGGCTCGCAGCAGTCGCCGCATTTCCTGCAGCCCCTGGTGATCCATCCCCGCCGCGAAGGGCTCATCGAACAGGCCCAGCGCTGGTCGCACCGCCCCCCAACAGGCCAGAGCCAGCTTGTAACGCTGCCCCCGCGACAAACTCCCCGCCGGCTTGCGCGCATGCGGGAGCAAGTGAAATCGCCGCAGCAAATCCACCCCCCGCGCCTCGGCCTCCTCCCCCGTCTTCTCGTAAAGATGCAAGTGCAGGGCGAGGTTTTTCAGTAACGATAATTCCTCGTAAAAAAGCGGAAAGTCCGGCAAGTGCATCAGCTCGCGCCGTTGTCTCACGTCCTGAAAATCAAAGACTTCGCCCCGCCACCGCATCTCCCCCTCATCCACCCCCAGCAAGCCCGCCATGATCCGCAGCAG
>JBNNED010000456.1:0-3764 GCA_050285825.1 Verrucomicrobiales bacterium
GCCGTTCATGATGATCTCGCCCGTGCCCGGCTCCCCCGCCTGCACATAAGTCTCGAGGCGCGCACCGGATGTCGCCGAGGTGACGAGAACTTTTTCGCCTTCCCAAATCCCCGCGCGCTCGAGCAGATCCTGAGGAATCTCGATACTTCCCTCGTACTCGATGTCCGCCTTTGTGATGACCGCCCGATGCAGTTTCGACTTCAATAAAATCCGTTGCACAGCCGCAGCAAAGCCAGAAAGCAGGCGCTTGGTCAAGCCGCAAGACCCGCCCGCCCCTCCTTTGCGCTTGATAAATCAGGGGAAATAGGACGTAATTCCCATCATGCAAAAGTCCATTTCCGCACTCCTCGGCCTGTCTCTCTGCACCTACTGCGCCGCGGCCGAACCCAAGGCTCAGCAAGCGCCCGCTCCCGCAGCCCCCGCCGCCATAGCCGAAGCAAAAGCGCAGCCGAAGCCCGAGCCAGAAGAAAAAAAGCCCGCGCCCCCATCCCAAGCCTCAGCGAAGTCACCCGCCCCGAAAGAAGCGCCCAAGAAAAAAAGCCCCCCGAAAATCGACCCCCAGCGCAGCCTGAACCAACTCACTCTCGAAAATAACCTCGAGACCGAACGCCAGAAAAAAGCGACCGCCGCCCTGCGCGCCGAAGTGGCCCGGCTCAAACTGGAAAAAGAAGCTCTCGGCGAGAAGCTCGCCCTCGAAAGCTTGAAAATCCAAGCGCGGGAAATCGACAAATCCGCCCGCTTCGAGGCCGAAAAAAACCAACTCACGCGCGAAGCCGAGATGGCCAAACTCCAGGCCGACCTCCTCACGAACCAGCTCAAAGCGACTCAGGCGCGCGCGAGCCTGGAGACCACCGAACTGAAAGCGTTGATCGAGAATTACGAAACGCGCAAACAGCACGACGCCTATGCCGACGCCGAGCCCGTTTATCTCGACAATCCCCTGAAAAAAGACGGCACCCTCGTCATCTCCGATCGCCGCATCGCCCTCAACGGCCCCATCGGCTCGCGCACCGCCGACGAGATCACGGCGCGCATCAACTACTACAACAACAAAGACCCGAAAAAGCCCATCTTCATCGTCATTGACGACTCCCCCGGTGGCTCCGTCATGGCCGGCTACCGCATTCTCAAATCCATGGAGGGCTCACAGGCCCCCGTCTACGTCGTCGTCAAATCCTTCGCCGCTTCCATGGCCGCCTGCATCGCCACCCTCGCCGAAAAATCCTACGCCTACCCCAACGCCATGCTGCTCCACCACCAGATCAGCACCACCCTCTTCGGTCGGCTGAACCTCACCGAACAAAAAGAATTCTACCAGGACTCCCAAAAATGGTGGAAACGCCTCGCCGAACCCGTCGCTCAAAAAATGGGCATCAGCACGGACGAGTTCATCAAAAAAATGTATCAACGTTCCTCCAATGGCGACTGGACGGAGTTCGCTGACGAGGCCCAGAAGCTCAAGTGGGTCGACCACATCGTCACCAACATCCACAAAACGTCGCTTCTTCACAATCCGGATCAAAAACGCCCCGCCGCCGCCAGCCCCAGTGCTTCCGACGCCACCTTCAGCCAGGAACTCGACGAAGACGGCAAGCCCGTCGTTTACCTCCCCCGCCTCAACCCCAAAGACGTTTACTTCCTCTACAATCCCGACGGCTACTACCGCCTGCGCTGAGCCTTCCGCTGTCCGGAACGCCAGGCTCCGCCTGGCAAATCATTCAGAGTCAAGACCCGAAAAAAAGCCGCCCGGTTTTCCCGCGCGGCTTTTTCATGCGATCAGAAATCCGAAAATCAATGGGCGTGCCCCTCTTCTCCGTGCCCTTTTTCGCCTTCTTTCTCCTCGCCGTGATGTCCCTTGTCCCCGTGATCTCCATGTTCGTAGAAGACTTTGGTCTCTTCCCAATCGTGACGTTCACAAGCTCCCAGGGCGAAGGCGAACAAAGCGGCAATCAGCGTCAAATTTTTCATGTCGGCATTCTCCTACACAGCCCCTCCGCAAAACTCAACCCTTTCTTTCCCTTATACCAATGAGTGAAATCATCTGGTAGAGTGGCTGAGTCGGTTTTCGTGGAAAATCAAGGCGTGAGGCGCGCGTGGTGCAAGCACCACAAGCAACGAATAACGTCGATTTTACCGAAAAACGGCCAGCTTCTTCAGACACGCGTAGCCTGATCTCCACGACTTGCAAAACACTTCAATCTACCAGAGGGTTTTGCGAGTTGGTATGAAATCCCGCCGCCGCACGCTTGCCAGCGCCTCCTCCCCCCGCTAAGCTCCGCCCATGATCATCTCACCGAAAATTCGAGGCTTCATCTGCACCACCGCCCACCCCGAGGGCTGCGCCGCGCACGTCCAACAGCAAATCGACCACGTCAAAGCACGCGGCCCGCTCGCCAAAGGCCCCAAAAAGGTGCTCGTCATCGGCTCCTCCACCGGCTACGGGCTCGCCTCCCGCATCGTGCCCGCCTTTGGCGCGGGAGCCGCCACCATCGGCGTCTTTTTTGAAAAAGAAGGCACGGAACGTAAAACGGCCTCGGCCGGCTGGTATAACTCCGCTGCCTTCGAGGAAAAAGCCCGGGAAGCCGGACTCTACGCCCGCAGTTTCAATGGCGACGCCTTCTCGAACGAGATGAAGAGCCAGGTCATCGAGGCCATCAAAGCCGACCTCGGCCAGGTCGACATGATCGTTTACTCCCTCGCCTCCCCCCGCCGACAAGACCCCGAAACGGGCGAAGTTTACCGCTCCGTCCTCAAGCCCACCGGCGCTCCCTACCGCGAACGCACCCTCAACACCGACAAAGGGGAAATCGAGGAAGTCGCCATCGATTCCGCCAGCGAGGAAGAAATCGCCCACACCGTGAAAGTCATGGGCGGCGAAGACTGGCAGCTCTGGATCGAGGCTCTCGCTGCGGCCGACGTGCTCGCGGAGGACTTCAAAACCGTCGCCTATTCCTACATCGGCCCGAAAGTGACCTGGCCCGTTTACACCGACGGAACCATCGGCCGCGCCAAAGAACACCTCGAGCACACTGCCGCCGCGATGAACAAAAAATTCGGTGCCCAGACCGCCCTTGTCTCCGTGAACAAAGCGCTCGTCACCCAGGCCAGCTCCGCCATCCCCGTCGTCCCCCTCTACATCTCACTCCTCTACAAAATCATGAAGGAGAAAGACTTACACGAAGGCTGCATCGAGCAAATCACCCGTCTTTTTCACGAGCACTACGACGCCACCGAGGGGCCGAAACTCGATGAAAAAGGCCGCATCCGCATTGACGACTGGGAGATGCGCGCGGACGTCCAGGCCGAAATCGAAAAGCTCTGGCCCGAGATCACGACCGAGAATCTGCGGGACATCTCCGACTTCGACGGCTATCAAACGGAATTTCTCAAGCTCTTCGGCTTCGGACTCCCCGGTGTCGACTACGCGGCGGAAAGCGAGCCCCAACGCCCCGTCCCCTCCCTCGCCTGAGCCCGCGAGTGGCCCGGATCTCCCGTTTGTGTCGTAATAACCGAAAAGGGACAAAAAAAAGCAGGGACGTGGACGGCCCTGCTACTATAGTATCCTCTCATGAACTGGTCGAAACACCCCCACAGTGACCTTGCTCAGGACGCGGAAAATCTCGCCTATCCACCCTCCGGCGGTCGTTCTAAGCTGATTTTACTAGGCGTGCTCATCCCACTCACCGTTCTCTACTTCAGCCTGAAAGGGTGGCAGTAAGATAAAATCACCTGGGATGGAAAAAACGGCGATATTCCCTTTACCG
>JBNNED010000457.1:0-2533 GCA_050285825.1 Verrucomicrobiales bacterium
ACGGAGGTCTCGGGGTGGTGACTCTCAACAGCGGGGTCATCAATAACACCCTGGGGCAGAGTGTCGTGGGATCCTGGGGAACGGGCACGCTCCATATCAACAGCGGCGGTCATTTCAGCGGCCACCACATGAGCGTGGGGAGTTGCGAGACGGGCGACGGCACGGTCAACATCAACGGCTTCGGCAAGCTCAATGTCTGGTCGCTGACGAGTCACGCTGATTCCGAGGCGCAACTCAATATCACCGATGGCGGAACCTTGCGGGTGAGCTCGCCGACACAAAATCTCTTCGAGAATTTCGGCGTGGGCGACACCACGGTGGACGGCTGGGGCTTCATTGAAATCATGGGCAATGACGTGAGCACGGCGACGAATTTCGGTGGTTTCTCCGGCGACGGCCATCTTTTCAAGACCGAGAACGGCAGCCTGACCCTCCACGGCACGAACACGCTCAACGGCTTCTACGTGCAGGAAGGCAGCCTCATCGTGGAGGGGGAAGTGACGGGTTTTGTGCGCGTTGCGGCGGGCGCGAAGGTCAGCGGCAGCGGTGTGACGGGCGAAATGACCCTCTCCAACGCCCATCTCGCGCCGGGCAGCTCGCCGGGTGAGATCACGGTAGCCAGCCTGAGCTTCGAGGGCGATAACACCATCGATTTCGAGCTCGGCGTGGATCCTTCGCAAAGCGATCTCATCACCGTCATTGGCGCACTGACCAATGATTCCGGCGAGATTCTTTTCAACTTCATCAACAACGGCTGGGTCGATGGCCAGACTTACGATCTCATCAACTTCGGGGTCTCCAGCATCTCCCTCGCCGATTACGACTACCGCTCGGATGACAGCGACTTGGTGGGCGGCGTGTTCTCTCTCAATGGCAACACCCTGCAATTCACCCCCGACATCATCCCCGAGCCCTCTTCCGCCCTCCTCCTCGTCCTCGCCGGCTTCGGCTTGCTAAGACGCCAGCGCTGAATACGCCAACACTCGACCACAGCCACTTCAAATGACCGTTCAAAAAAGTTTTTCACCCATCGTCTTCGCTCTTTCCGCTCTCGTGCCCAGTGCCGAGCTCCTCGCGGACGGTTACGAGCGCACGGGCGGAGACGGCACGTGGCACGACGGCAATTTTACGCACCTCTTCAGCGGTCCTCTTGATCAGCGCTATCTCGACAACCGCGCGCGCACCACGATGGAGGCTGATGTGACGGCGGATGAGATTTTTGTCGGTTACGAAGATGCCAGCGCCTACGCAGAGCCCACGACGACGCTGCAGATTGGCTCCGAGACAAACACCGCGATCGCTCCGAATTTCCAATCCGGAACAGCCTACATCGGGAATTGGCCCCAGAGTGACGGCCAGGTGGACTTTTTCCGCGGGACTTGGACGAACACCGGCAACTTGCTGGTCGGTTGGCAGGGAAAGGGAGTCCTGAATCTGTTGAATGACGCCAGCCTGGGCACCGACTACCTGAGGGTGGGAGATTATAACAGTGCCTCGGACAGCCGGCTGAGCCTGCACGACCAGTCTTCGCTTTCGGTCACGGGAACGAGCAATACCATCATCGGAGATCTGGGTTACGGGAGCCTGGAAATCTCCGACAGCGCGTCTTTCGAGACGACGGACAACCTCTCGCTCGGTGTTGCCACGAATCTGGATCAAACGGTTTTTGGCGCCGGCGTGATTGAAATGACGGGCGGCTCGCTGAGCGTGGGTCAGAATCTCAATGTGGGCTGGGAGGGAGACGGAGAGGTGCTCATGAGTGGCACGAGCACAGCCACCGTGAGCCAAGATCTCGTGGTCGGAAGCGGCACCCTCTCCCAAGCCTCCCTGCTCTTGGAAAACGAGGCCCGCCTGGATGTGACCGGGCAGTTCAACATGAGCCGCCACAGCACGGACAGCCTCACCACGCTGAAAAACAACGCGATTTTCAACACCGGGACAAGCCGCATCGGCGAGTCGAACCCCGCCAGCAATGGCTCCATCCTGCTCAATGGCGGCACGTGGAACAATGCCGGGCTCACCGATCTGGGACACCAAGGCACGGGAACTCTCAGCGTGGAAAGCGGCGCTTTGATGACGAGTCACTCCCTCTACGCGGGAGTGCAGGCCAGCGGCAGAGGAGAGATTTTCATCAATGGCAGCGGACGGGTCGAGATCGCAGACACCCTCTCGCTGGGACGTGGGGACACGAGTCACGGCACTTTGGAGATGACGGGCGGGACCTTGACCACTTACAACGCGTATCTTGGTACCTTTGCCAGCTCTTCCGGCTCGGCGGTGCTGCGGGGCAACTCACAGTGGACGAATGGCAATCAAATCTCTTTGGGCTACTCCACCGACACGACGAATACCCTTGAAGTCCGCGAGGGCGCCACGCTGAACACCCACCGGCTCATGATCGGCGACGGTGCCTCGTCCACCGGAGAGGTCACCCTCCGACAAAACGGGAGCATTCAGATCACTGATGGAAACGCCCCGGCGGTTTACGTCGCTTTCACCGGTAACGGCACTTTCAACATCGCGGACGCGGGCG
>JBNNED010000458.1:0-2817 GCA_050285825.1 Verrucomicrobiales bacterium
CGCCTTATTGTAGGGGTCGATCCGGAGAACGGACTGGAATTCCTCGATCGCTTCGTCGTATTGACCGAGGTTATAGAAACCTTCACCACGGTAGAGCGAGCGGCGGACGCGATCCACGTTCTGCGTGTGATCATAGGTCAAGGCCGGATTCGTGCGGATCGGGTCGTCAAGATACTCAAGGTGCTTGGTCGCTTGGACGTTGCCGGGATCGGCTTCGATGACGTCGTCCAGCAAGCCGCGGGCTTCCTCATACTTGCCGGTGCGGCGGTATTGCTGGGCCAAGGCCACGCTGCCGTCTTCCAAGTGCTTGGTCAAAACGTGACGGCGCTCGGCGGCGGCGTCACCGTAGGGAAGGAGATTGAGAGCTTCGCGATATTTCGCGACAGCGGTCTCGTAATCCCCCTCGGCGTAAGCCTTGCGGCCTTCGACTAGAAGTTCATCGGCGGTATTGACCGATTGCTGGCGCCGGATCAGTTCCTGCGCTGCAAGGCCACCGCCACCGTAGTACCCATCCCCCGCTTGGGCCAGCGGAGATACCGCCAGCGCCGCAAGGGCGATCGCAGTGCGACTGCTCAGGTGTGTGTGTGTGTTTTGCATGATTCGTTTGAAGATTGATAAGTTTTTGGGTCGCTTGTGAAGCTTTTTTTTAATTTCCGTGATGATTTACCATGTAATTTTTTAATTTGCGGGCACCGCCAGCTCTTTTTGCTTGGTCTCTCCGCCGTCCTGATAAGCCACGACCACAGCCGTCGCTTTTCCTTTCGCATCCGCTTTAACTTCAACGAGTTTGTAGCCTTTTTCCTTGGCTTCGGCCGGGAGAGCGAAGGTCATATTTTCCTCCACTTTGAACTCCTTGCCTTCCTGGCCCACAGCCTCCAGCGTGAAGATCACGGTGTAGTCATTGAAGACCGAGTGACCCTCCGCTTTTTCGCGGGAGCTCAGGCGATAGGGAATGTCATAGGTTTTCCCTTTTTTGTTCGCTTTCTGGTCTTCGAGAGTGGCGTACTCGCGGTCGATGGTGCCGGTGCTGCTTTCCTCCTGGCGGGTTTCCACCTTGAGGAGCTTGAAGCGGCCTTTCGCGGGCTCGTTTTCAAAGAAGATATCACCGATGGAGGCGGTGTTCCCAGCACTCATGCGGTTTTCGCGACGATCGCTGTCCTCAAAGCGGAACTGGTATTTGCCATCGCCCAAGATGGAACTCAGGAGTGGACGGAACGAGTAGGACTCGACACTCGCCACGCGCAATTTGTCGATGAGGAGCGGGTGCTCGGCGGGGTTGGTCGGCGAGGTCTTGGCCTGGTATTCTTCCAAGTTGCTGAAGCCGTCGCTGTCCTCGTCCCGCTGTGGGGAGTCGCCCCAACCCGGATCAATTCCGTGATCGATCCACCATTGGTTTTCAATGGGCGGATGGATCGGTGCTTCTTTCTCCAAATCCAAGGCTTTATCCGTCGCGCCCTTACGCACGACGAGGCCGACGCTGGTGAAAAGATCCACCGGGCGGTCACCGAGACTGGCTTTTTTGAGCGTGGTGCTCGACTTCACCGATTTGATGATGCCTTCCGCCTGGCCCATGCCGGAGACAGCGGTGTCCGTGTTTTTCGGCCGGCTTTGCAGCTCGAAAGATTCCTTCAACTCCGCCGAGCTACTCCAGGCGCTGTAGCCCAGACCAGCCGCGGCGAGGAGACCCGCTCCGAAGACCAGTTTGTGATAATTTTCTGATACCCAAGACATAATGTTAGTGTGTGTGCGGTTAAAGTTGGCTCATTCGGCTTCTGGAAGCTTCGCTTCTTCATCAAAGAGGAGGATCTCTCCGCGAATGAAATATTTCAGTTTCTCGTCACCTGCGACAATCTGCAGGATCCGTCCGGTGTCGCTGGGACCAGCGGCAGGCGCTTCTTCCGCCGGAGCTTCCTCCGCGGCCTCTTCACCCTCTGCGGGAGCTTCTTCCGCCGGAGCTTCCTCAGCAGGAGCCGCGTCATCCGTAGGGAAGACAAAGCCTCCTCCACCGAAGACATCAGCAGCCGGCGCAGACGGAGCGGCGTCCTGGAACTTGACTTGGCGTTCGTTCGGCGCTTCGTCCATTTCGTTCTGCACGCGCAGGGCGCGGACGACGATGAAGTGGTCCGGCGAGTTACTCAGCGCGCTGAGAAGCTTGCGCAAAGACTCTTCCCGACCTGTGACGGCGATTTCAAAGGGCAGCGACTTGGCAACGGGAGCGCTGGCCGGAGCGGGCTTGTTAGCGCCACGGCGACCTTTCTTGGCTGGTTCCGCCTGCGGAGCGCCACCCCAGGGCTGACCATTCTCCGGCGGGAGAGCTTCCCGGTAGAAGCTGTTGACCTCTGAGACACCGGCGTCCGCGACCTGACGGAAAAGCCAGTCGATGACCGACATTTGATAAACGAGAATGCCCGTGTTTTCGCGCTCGACCGGCGAGCCTTTGTATTTCTCAAAACCCAGGTGCCACTCTTCCGGCAGGGCGATGTCCTTCCCTTGGTAAAGCTGGCGAATTTCCGCCTCCGTCTTGTCGAAGATGGCGGTGAATTCCGAAGAAGAGATGTTTTTAATCTCTTCGGGACGGTAGGACAGAAGCAACTCGCGCGCTTCCCGGGCTTTCCCGAGAACTTTGCCGAGATTCTCCTTCATCTCCTTGACGTTCTGGGCATCCGGGTAGGGCTTGCCGCTTTCCAATCGGGAAATCGCCGATTTTTTCGTTTCGATTTCCTGTGCCGCTTCCTCGGCCTTCCCAGCCGCGCCCATCCCGACGTAGCCGATCGCCCCGGCAAGGACGAGCGTCACGAGGATGAGAATGCTGAGAAA
>JBNNED010000459.1:0-4880 GCA_050285825.1 Verrucomicrobiales bacterium
ACATCGCCCGGCAGCTCCAAAGCCGCCTCCACTCCCCGCATGACATGCTCACGCAGTGGCTCCGAACTCGAAATCGCCGGCAAATACTCATCCTCCACCGGAAAAGTCCGCCCCTCCACCGTCACCACCGGACATTTCCCGAAAAAGGCCGCAAACTTCTCCGCATCCAGGGTCGCCGAAGAAATCACGAGCCGTAAATCGCGTCGCTTCCGCAGCAAATCCTTCAAATAACCCAACAAAAAATCGATATTCAGCGACCTCTCGTGCGCCTCATCAATGATGATCGTGTCATACTGGCGCAAGTCCCGATCCCCCTGCGTCTCCGCCAGCAGAATCCCGTCCGTCATGAACTTCACCCGCGTCTCCTCGCCCACCACCTCCGTGAAGCGCACCTGCCAGCCCACCTCCCGGCCCACTTCCACCTCCAGCTCCTCCGCCACCCGCCGCGCCACACTCGTCGCCGCCAAACGCCGTGGCTGCGTGCAGCCGATGCGCCCCTCACGCCCCTCCTCCGCCGCCAGCTCCAGCGCCATCTTCGGCAACTGCGTCGTCTTCCCGCTTCCCGTTTCCCCCACGACCACGACGACCCGGGACTTTCTCATCGCCTCGAGGATTTCCTCCCGCCGGCGCGCCACCGGCAAATCTGGATACGTCAACTTCACGGGACGCAGTCGATAACCCCAAGCCGCCCCACCCGCAAGCCGGAAAGCCTCAGGGAACGCCGCCATCCCGCCTCCTTTTGCTAACGATTCAGGGAGCGCCGGCATCCTGCCGGTTTCCATGCACGTATTCTCTCGTGAATCATACAGAAAAAAGACGTGCATCCCCCGCCGATGGGCTTTACCTCTGCGGCGTGAGCACGATAGCCGACAAACAGCAGGAAATCCTCGACGAACTCTCGCTTTTTCAGGACTGGACCGAACGTTACGAATACGTCATCAGCCTCGGCAAAAAACTCCCCGCCCTGTCCGCCGAATACCAGACAGAGGAAAACCTCCTCAAAGGTTGCCAGTCCCAGGTCTGGCTCCACGCCGAATGCCAGAATGGCGCAATGCGTTACTTCGCCGACTCCGATTCCGTGATCACCAAAGGCATGATCGCCCTCTTCGTCCGCGTTCTGGACCAGGAAAAACCCGCCGACATCGTGGCCGCCGAGCTCTCCTTCATCGAAAAAACCGGCCTCAAGGAGCACCTCGCCCCCACCCGCGCGAACGCCCTCAATCTCATGGCCACTGAGATGAAAAAACGCGCCCTCCCCCACGCCTCCGGAGCCGCTTGAGGCGAGGGAACGGGATCACGACGAAAAACCCTTTTCAAATCCGCCGCCACCCCCTAGCTTCCCCTCCCCGGCAACATCCGAGCACTCTATACCCATGCGCATTGTCCAAAAATACGGCGGCACTTCCGTCGGCTCCTTTGACCGCATCAAAAACGTCGCCAAGCGCGTCAAGTCCCTCCACGACGAAGGCCACGAAATCGCCGTCGTCGTCTCCGCCATGGGCGGCGTCACCGACAAGCTCATCGGCATGGCCCGCGAGCTCTCCGACGACCCGCCCGAGCGCGAAATGGACGTGCTCCTCTCGACCGGCGAGCAGCAATCGATCGCCCTCGTCACCATGGCTCTGATGTCTCTTGGCGTCCCCGCGATGTCCGTCACCGGTCGCCAAGCCGGGATGCTCACCGAAGGCTCCCACACCCGCGCCCGCATTGCCGACATCAATTCTGAATTCATGCGCAAGCACATGGCTGCGGGCAAAGTCCTCATCGTCGCGGGCTTTCAGGGGGTCGATCACGAAGGCCACATCCAGACCCTCGGTCGCGGTGGCTCGGACCTCTCCGCAATCGCCGTAGCCAAGGCCGTGGAGGCCGACATTTGCCAAATCCTCACCGATGTCGATGGCGTTTACACCGCCGACCCCCGGGCTGTCGAAAAAGCCCGCAAGCTCGATGAAATCTCTTACGACGAGCTCCTCGAACTGGCCTCCGTCGGCACCAAAGTCATGCAGTCGCGCTCGGTCGAATTCGCCAAAAAATACGGCGTGAAATTCGAAGTCAGATCCTCACTCAACAACAACCCCGGGACGATTGTCACCGAAGAACACGAAGCCATGGAAGCAGTAGTCATCCGCGGAGTCTCCATCGAGCGCTCCCAAGCCCGCGTCACCATCACCGACATCCCGGACAAACCCGGCATGTCCGGAAAAATCCTCGGCTGCCTCGCCGACGCCGAAGTCAACATCGACATGATCGTCTCCAACATCGCCCACGACGGCGGAGCGCGCCATTCCTTCACCATGCACACCTCGGATCTCGGCCGGGCCCAGGTCGCCCTGAAACCCGTGCTCGAAGAACTCGGCGAAGGAGCCGGCATCGAAACAGAGGCCGGCATCGCGAAACTCTCCTGCGTCGGCATCGGCATGCGTTCCCACTCCGGGGTCGCCGCCCGCATGTTCGCCGCCCTCGGAGAAGCCAACATCAACATCGGCATGATCTCCACTTCCGAAATCAAGATCTCCGTCACCGTCGACGAAGCCCAGATCGAAGAAGCCGCCAAAGTCGTCCATAGCGCCTTCGGGCTCGACGCCTAAACAAGAAGGTCCCACTTCTTCTCATGCCGCCCCCTTCCCCGCACGAGCTCATCATCATCGGCGGGGGGGCGGCCGGTCACTTTGCCGCCGCCAGCCTGGGCGAGTTTTGGCCGGAAGGCCACGGCAAACGGATCCTTCTCCTCGAAAAAGCCCCTAAAGTTCTCGCCAAAGTCAAGATCTCCGGCGGCGGACGCTGCAATGTCACCCACGACTGCGAAGCTCCGCGACCGCTTGTCGATCACTACCCGCGCGGCCACCGCTCCCTCATCGGTCCCTTCAGCCGCTGGGGCACCCGCGACACGACCGCCTGGTTCGAGGCCCGGGGCGTTCCTTTGAAAAGCGAAGCCGACGGACGCATTTTCCCCCTCAGCGACTCCTCCCAGAGCGTCATCGACTGCCTGCAGGCGGCGGTCCGCCAAGCCGGCGCGGAAGTCCGCACCTCCACCGGCGTCCACTCCGTTCAGCACGCTGAGGGACTTTTTCAGCTCGATCTCGGCGGCGAAACCCTGAGCACCCGCCGCCTCCTTCTCGCCACTGGCGGCACCCGCCTCGCCGCCAGCACCCGCCTCGCCGAGCAGCTCGGACACCAGCTCAATCCCGCCATCCCCTCCCTTTTCGCCTTCAACATCGCCGACTCCGCCCTGTGCGAACTTTCCGGTCTCAGCGTCCAAAACGCCCGACTCAGCTTGCCCGGCAGCAAAATCACCTCCGCCGGTCCTCTCCTCATCACCCACCGCGGACTTTCCGGCCCGGCTGCCCTCAAGCTCTCGGCCTGGGCCGCTCCCTTCTGCCACGAAAAAAACTACCACTTTCCCCTTCTCATCAACTGGCTGCCCGACTGCGAACCCGCCCGTCTCCTCGCCAGCGCCCGCGAAAAACACCCCAAGCGCCTCGTCGCCCGCCACTCCCCGCACCCGGAGCTCCCTCGTCGACTCTGGGCCTATTTTTGCGAGCGCGCCGCCCTCGCGCCCGAACTCACCTGGTCCCACCTGCCCAAGGACAAGGCGCGCCAACTCGCGGACTTCCTCACAGCCAGCCGTTTCGAGGTCAGTGGCCAAAGCACGAACAAGGACGAGTTCGTCACCTGCGGCGGGGTTCCCCTGAAAGAGATCAACTTGAAAACGATGGAGAGCAAACTCTGCCCCGGACTCTTCTTCGCAGGTGAAGTGATGGACATCGACGGCGTCACGGGCGGATTCAACTTCCAAAACGCCTGGACCAGCGCCCGCCTCGCCGCCGAAAATATCGCTCACTCGCTCAGCTCCGATCCCACATAAGAAACGCAATAAGATCGCAAAAAAACACTTTGATTCCTGACGGATCATCTGTCATACACCCCACGAAACAAGAAACCCCATCATGCTCGACATCAAACCAGCCGACCAATGTGCCTATGACATCATTTCCATGGGCGAAATTATGCTCCGTCTCGATCCCGGCGACGGTCGCGTGCGCACCACCCGCCAATTCCAAGTCTGGGAAGGCGGCGGTGAGTATAACGTGGCCCGGGGCCTGCGCCGTTGCTTTGACAAACGCGCCGCCGTTCTGACCGGCTTTGTCGATAACGAAGTCGGCCGCTTGCTCGAAGACTTCATCCTCCAGGGCGGCGTGGACACCCGCTTCATCAAATGGGCTCCCTTCGACGGACTCGGTCGCGCTTCCCGCAATGGCCTGAACTTCACCGAGCGAGGCTTCGGCCTCCGCGCCGCGAAAGGCACCTCCGACCGCGGCCACACGGCGGCGAGCCAACTCAAAGCCGAAGACTTTGACTTTGAATACATTTTCGGCGAACTCGGCGTGCGCTGGTTCCACACCGGCGGGATTTTCGCCGCCCTCTCCGAAGGAAACGCGGAACTCACCATCGAAGCCTGTAAAATCGCGAAAAAACACGGCACGATCGTCTCCTACGACCTCAACTACCGTCCTTCCCTCTGGAAATCGATCGGCGGCCAGGAAAAAGCCCAGCAAGTCAACCGCGAGATCGCGCAATACGTCGATGTCATGATCGGCAACGAAGAGGACTTCACGGCCTGCCTCGGCTTCGAAGTCGAAGGCGTGGACGAAGAAAACATCACCGGGCTGGAGCTTGATAGCTTCAAGAAAATGATCACGAAAGCCGTGGCCGAGTTCCCGAACTTCAAAGCGACGGCGACGACGCTGCGCGAGGTTCACACCGCCACGGTCAACGACTGGAGTGCCATCTGCTGGCACGACGGCGAGTTTTACCAGTCGCGCGATTACCCGCGCCTGGAGATCCTCGACCGCGTTGGCGGCGGAGACAGCTTTGCCAGC
>JBNNED010000460.1:0-4678 GCA_050285825.1 Verrucomicrobiales bacterium
CTAATTTTCTCCCGTTCCTGATGAATATTTGGCAAAGGATCACGTCAAACGGGTTGATGGCGACCAATATCTCGCCGGAAGATCAAGCTCTTTCTTCCGACGGGGAGGTTGCAGACAACGACTTGGTAGCGGCGTCCCAGAAGGGCGATGTGGCCGCTTTCGAGGACTTGGTGACCCGCCATCGTGGAAGGGTTTATGCTATGGTCAGGAAAATGGTCAAAAACGACGCCGATGCTTGGGATCTCTCGCAGGAGATCTTCATCAAGGTGTGGAAGGCCTTGCCGAAGTTCGAGGCCCGCGCCCGTTTTTCGACCTGGCTCTATCGGGTGAGTCACAACGTGGTTTACGATTGGCTGCGCAAGCGCAAGATCGAAGCCGAAGGCGAACTCGATGACCAATTGCTCAACCGGGATCAGATCGCGACCGGTGCGACGACGATGCCAACGGGCGACCAACGACCGGACGAAGCTCTGGAACAAAGCGAGCTGCGTCTGAAAATCGAAGCCGCTCTCGAAAAAATTTCGCCCAGCCACCGGGAAGTCATTCTTCTGCGGGAAGTGCAGGGCATGGATTACAAGGAAATTGCGGATGCCGTCGATTGCTCGCTCGGCACCGTGATGAGCCGCCTTTATTACGCCAGGAAGAAACTACAAGAACTATTGAAAGATGAAAAATAAGCTGACAGCAGAAGATCTCGTGAAATTGACCGACGGCTTTCTCGATGAGGAAGAGCGGGGTCGGTTGGAGGCCGCCGTGTCCACGGATGCTGCCGCGCAAGCGGATTTGCGGGATTTCCAAGCCATTGGGGACGCGCTCAGAGCCGAAGTGCCGGTCGCGGAAGAGCCGCCGTATCCGGATTTTTTCAATAGCCGGATTTTACAGGCGATCGAACAAGAATCGACGGAAGAAGCTCAGACTGTGGCCGCTGCGCCAAGTTTTTACGAAAAACTGAGCTGGTGGTTGCTGCCCGTGACTGCGGGTGCCTTGGCCCTGGCCTTCGTGGCGGGGATGAACATGCCACAGCGCGGAGAATCCCAAATGGCTCAGCAGACGAGCGAAGAAGGCATGCCCACGCTCTATCTCCCCCTTGCCAATTTGGAAGCAAATGTGGTGAACGGGACCGATGAAGGGGTCAATCTGATCGTCCTGGACGGACTGAATGACATCCCGGATGATGTCACCTTTGACCTCAGCGAGGCCGAGCTGGAGACACCGGATTACACTTTGGTCAAGCACACCGATGATTTACTGTGATGGCGCGAAAGACATTTTTTTACTCATTACTCATGTGCGTGCTGGGCTTGCTTCCCTTGCAGGCCCAGAAGCGGGCTGCTGCGCTTGATCCCGGCAAAGAGATCATTGGCCGCATCCAGGTGGAATTGATCTATGCCACCAATGGGGATGTCGCGCTGGCGGGAGGAGATGGTCGCAATCTCAGTCCGGCCGAGATTGCCGACATCAAAAAGTTCAAAGACCTGCATTTTCAGTCATATCGCCTGGTGGGCGGGGATCAGCAGCCGATTTTACGGAGTTATGAAAACTGGCTGGCTCCCTTAAAGCCCTCACAACATATTTTGTTGAGTTTTGAGCCCCGGCGACGCTTTGAGCCCGATCGCCTGCAATTGGACCTGGAATACTGGCAGGGAAAGCGTAAATTGCTCAAGACGGATCCGATCCTGCGTCCCGGGAAACCACTTTATATGCTAGGGCCGAATTGGCGTGGCGGACGCTTGATCATCAAAGTGCGCATCACCAAGCTCAATTAAATGATCAGACGAATTCTCATCCTCAGCGCCTTCTTTTTTTCCAGCCTCGCGCAGGCTGAACTGGTCTTTGACAGCAAGTTGTTGGAAGTGACCAGTGATCCCGGCGCGGAGACCATCACGGCGGAATTCACCTTCGAAGTGAAAGGCGAGGAGACGAAAATTCTCGGCTACGAGTCGATGTGCAGTTGCCTGGCCGCTCGGGTGGAACCGACGAATGAGGATGGCTCGGCCAAGCTGAGTTGGCAGCCGGGCGAGAAGGGACGGATCCTCGCCAAATTCGAGCTGGGAAATTTCAAAGGAACGGTCGACAAGGCCATTGTGCTCAAAACGGATCGGGCGGAAAAAGCGCATGAGCTCGTCCTGCGGGTGACGATTCCCGCGCTGCTCAATATTAGCCCGGCCACGCACAAGTGGACGATCGGGGAGACGACCGAGGAGCGGACTTTTGAGATCAAGGTCGTGGGCGATCAGCCCGTGCAGATTTTGGAACTGGCGGGCACGAACCCGAAATTTCCGCTTCAGCTGGAGACGGTGAAGGAGGGCTTTCACTACCGCGTGCGGGTGAAGCCGACGAGCACGGACGCGGCCGCTTTCGGGATGGTGCGCCTGAAAACGGACAGTAAAATCCCGAAATATCAGAACGAGCAAATGTTCGTGGTCGTCAAAAAGGCGAAGTAATGAAAGGAGCGATCACGCAGTTTCTGCTCTTGTGCTTTCTCGCTGCCGTGGCGGGATTGGCGAGCTGGAAGCTGCGCGGAGAACCCGATCCCGTGGCCGCCTGCGTGGCGGAGGACATACCGGCAGGCGAAATCTGCCTCACGGCGGTGCCGGAAGACGGCGTTTTGTGGATCGATGCCCGGGCGCGGAGTCGTTACGAAAAAGAGACCATTCCCGGCGCGCTTCTCCTGAACACCAATGCGGAGGAAGATTGGCAGGCCTTGCTGGCGGAGGTCGCACCCCGGATGTTCGAGGCGGAGCTGGTTGTCGTTTTTTGTGATTCGGCGGGCTGCGGGGCGAGTGAAGAGGTCGCTTCCCAACTGCGGGAACTCGAGCTAGGACCGGAAATCAAAGTCCTTCACGGCGGCTGGAAGTCCTGGCAAGCCGCACGCTGAGCTCAGGGATGCCAGGATTGGCTGACGAATTCCGTGACCTCCAGATAAGGTTGTTTCGGGTCTTCCTTGTCGTTCCAGCGCAGGCCGAGAGTGACGGCTCCCACTTTATCGGCTTTGACGTGCTCGGAGATTTTCTGAAACAGCTCTTCCTTACTCGGAAGATAGGCTTTGGCGAGTAAGGGTTTGGTGCTGAGGCTTTGCAGAAAGCGGATGGTCGCTTTTTCCTGCTGGTTGGGAATGCCTTCGTCGAAGCAAAAGCTGGTGGGGTTGATCAGGCAAATGACAGTTTGCGAGCTGCCCTTTTTCTTGTCCGCGATTTGCCCCGGGACATTGTCATAAATGTCAATGAAGGCATCGGCATTCACCTTCGGCGCGCTCCGCTCACCCCAGTTCAGCACCTCGACGAGCATCAGGCGCGGAAAATTCGGTCGCTCGCTGTTCTCGAAGGCCACGACAAAAAAAAAGGACCACAAGCCGTCGCCTGGAAGCGAGAATTGCTCCAAGTGATTGACGGAGATGACTTTAGGGAGGGGCTTGGCCAAGCTCGTTTCGGCGAGATCTTTCGCCTGGCGGCGGAACAGATGGAGGTGCGGCAGGCGTTGTTTGAGCGAGGTGGCCTTGAGGAAGCGTTCTAAAACGAGCTCGGACTCCGTGAGAAGTTTTTCCTGAAAAGCGTGTTCCTGAGTCTTGCTGGCGAGCGGGTCTGTCGGGATGCTGCCTTCGGGCGAGACGTCTTCCTCTTCGATCGGGAGTTCTTTGTTCTCTGGTTTGGCCTCGGGGATTTCCGGTGCGGGTTCCGGCATTGCGGGTTTTTCAGGTTGAGGCGAGGGAGAAAGTTGCGCTGGCTCCGGGCTTGTTTGCGCCGCTGTCGTAGGCGCTTTCTCGGGAGGGGCTGCGGGAAGGGCGGGCTTGGGACTGACGGGAGCTTGTGTTTTGTCAGCTGGTGGTTCCATGCGGGCAGGTGCTTCCTGGCGACTTTCCGCAGCAGGGAGTCGCAAAGACGCCGGCAAGAGATCCATCAAGTGGAAAATATAATAGACGATCCCCGCCAGGAGGCTGAAAAAGATCAGGAGGATGGTGAAAATCAATAAAGCCCGGGGAGCGCCTCGCTTCCGGGGTGCGGCGCTTGAGCGGATTGAGGATTGGGCACCTCGTTCCGGCGCGGGCCGTTCGGCTCTGGGAACCGGTCGGGTGGGGGCTTGGGGAGCTGGGGGCGCAGGTTCCTGTGGTGCGGGCTGAGGGTGGCCGCCGATGGGGGGGATGCCTGGAATGGCCGGGTGCTCATGTGAGGCTGGTGCCGGAGAGGGGTAGGGGGCCGTGATTTGAGCCCCGCATTGGGGACAAGGGCCACTGATTCCGGCGAGGTCCGGGCTGACTTGCAGCATGGTCTGGCACGATTGGCAGGAAAATCTAATGGGAGCCGAACTCATCTTGGAAGCACACACATCCTAACGAAGACCTTGTGGTGGGTCAATACCACAAGGTCGGATTATTAAGATTTATTAATATTTGGAGACCGAAGCGAGCACCGGATGAAGTCCGGGCACCGCGGTTTTAGTGCTCCATGGGGTTTTCTCCCGAAGCGGCCGCGAGGGCCTGATCTTCCTGCGGGAGGAAGGCCTTGAAGCGGGTTTTATCAATCGCTTTCATGTAGGCTTCCTGTGGTGAGATGATGCCGGCCTGCAGCTTGCTCCAGATCGACTCGTCCATGAACTGCATGCCTTCGCTCTTGCCGCCGATGATGACGTCGTAGAGCTTTTGCGTGGCCCCTTCCCGGATGATCGCGGCCACGGCGGGGGT
>JBNNED010000461.1:0-6741 GCA_050285825.1 Verrucomicrobiales bacterium
GCTCTTCCGATCTCCCTCCGGCATTTCAGCCCTTCGTCGAGGGCAACGGCGAGTAGCAGGACCACGCCCACGATGAGGAATTCCATGTGCGGTTTGAGCCAGTCGACGAGGTTGATCATGTTTTTCAACAACTGCATGACCGCCGTGCCCACCACCACGCCAATCACCGTTCCCTCCCCTCCCCGCAGGCTGCACCCGCCCAGAACGGCGGCGGCAATGGCATAGAGTTCGTAAAAATTGCCGAAATCACTGGGCTGCGCCGAGTTCCCGTCCAGAATAAACAACAAACCCGCCAGCCCCGCCAGCAGGCTGCACAACACGTAAGCGAGCAGCTTCATGCGCTCGGTCCGCACTCCACTCAGCCGCGTCGCTTCCTCATTATTTCCGAGCGCGAAGAGGTAGCGACCCCATACCGTTTGGGAGAGGAACAGCCAGGCGAGGCCCGCGACGAGCAGGAGCAGAAGGAAGGGGTAGGGCAGGGCAAACTCGCCCAAAGACAACGATCCCGTCGCCAGCTCCCGCAAGTTCCCGTGCTCCATCCCGAAGCCCTGGCTCTGATCCTCGCAAAAACCGCGCGTCATGCCCCGATACATCAACAAGCCGCACAAGGTGACGACAAAGGGCTGGAGCGAGAGTTTGGTGATGAGGAGCCCATGAAACAAGCCGATCGCCAGCGAAACGCCCACGGCCGCCGCCACCGCTGCCCCTGCCGACCATCCCTGCTCCATCATCAACCACGGCACGCCGCAGCCGACCAGACAGACGACGGAGCCGAGGGATAAATCGATCCCGCCCGTGATGATGACGAAGGAAACGCCGATGCCCAAAAGCGCGAACAAGGCCGTGCGCTTCAGGAGTTGCTCCTGATTATACGCGCTCAAAAAATGCTCTCCCAGCAGAGCCGTCAACACATACAAGACGAGTAAAGTCAGCGTAATTCCTCCAATTTTCTCCATGCCAATCTCAATAACGATCTCCACTCATACTAATGAGTGAAACTATCTGGTATAAGGGCTGAGTCGGTTTTCGAGGAAAATCAAGGCGTGAGGCGCGCGTGGTGTGAGCACCATAAGCAACGAACAACGCCGATTTTACCGAAAAACGGCCAGCTTCTTCAGGCAACGCGCAGCCTGACATCCACCACATTTTAAACAAATCCATTATACCAGAGAGTTTTGCGAGTTGGTATCAGAGCACAGCACCGCCCTGCTGTCACTCTCAAAAGCCGCCTGCCTGATCCGTCGTGGCCAAGGCCATGATCCGCTCCTCGCTCCACTCACCAGCCGCCAGCTCTCCGCTCAATCGGCCTTCCCGCATCACCAAAACCCGGTCCGCCAGGCCCATGACCTCCTCCAGCTCGCTCGACACAAAAAGCACGGCCATTCCTCCCGCCGCCAGCCGCTCGATGAGTCCGTAAATCTCCTCCTTCGCCCCGATGTCGATCCCGCGCGTCGGCTCGTCGAGCAAGAGCACCCGGGGCGCGCTCTCCAGCCACTTGCCGATGACGATTTTCTGCTGATTTCCTCCCGAAAGAAAGCGAGCCGGACAGTCCGCTTCCGGCGTCTTGATCCCGAGCCCGGCAATCGCGCTCTCAGCCAGCGCCCCTTCGGCCTTCTCATTCACCCAAAAGCCGCCCCGGGCCCGTCGGGAAAGGGTTGGCAGACTCAAATTCTCCGCGACTCCCATCTCTAGGACCAGCCCCTGGCCTTTGCGGTCTTCCGGAACGAGCGCCAGTCCCGCCGCCATGGCCGCGCGGGGTCCGCTCCCCCCTGCCAAACTCTCACCCGCCACTTCGATCTCGCCGGAAAGCCGCTCGGCCACGCCGAAAAGAGCCTCCAGCATCTCGCTGCGACCCGCCCCGACCAATCCCGCCACGCCCACGATTTCCCCCGCTCTCAGCTCGAATGACACCTTCTCCTGGGGAAAACTCCGCGTTCTCAAGTCCCGCACGCGCAATGCCACTTCACCCAAATCGTGCCGCTGACGCTGGTAATGCTGCGCCACCTCGCGCCCGACCATCAGGCCCACCATCTTCTCATGCGTGATCTCCGCCCCCGCCAGCTCGCCCGCGTTTTCCCCATCGCGGAGCACCACGACCCGGTCCGCCAGCGCCCGCACTTCCCCGAGCCGGTGCGAAATGTAAATCACCGCCACCCCGCGCTCCCGCAGCTCCCGGATGACCCGAAAAAGACGCTCGCTCTCCGCCAGCGAGAGACTCGAGGTCGGTTCGTCCATGATCAACAATCGCGCCTCCATGGCGAGCGCTTTGGCGATCTCCACGAGCTGCCGCTTGCCCGTTTTCAAGCCACCCACCACGCTGTCCGGCTCCTCCTCCAGCCCGACCATTTTCAAAAAACGCGCCGCCTCCCGCCGCATCTCGGCCTTTTTCAAAAATCCGCCGCGATGCCGCTCCCGACCAAGAAATAGATTCTCCATCACACTGAGATTTTCCGCCAAATTGAGCTCTTGGTGAATCAGGCCGATGCCCGCCTCCTGCGCCTCGCGCACCTGGCGAAAAACCCGCACGCGGCCGCCCACCCGCAGCTCGCCCGCGTCCGCCGACTGCACCCCGGCGAGGATTTTCATCAAGGTGCTTTTACCGGCCCCGTTTTCGCCAACAAGCGCCACCACTTCTCCCGCCCGCACGTGCAGATCCACCCCCGCGAGCGCCCGCACGCCGGGAAAGCTCTTCCCAATCCCCCGGGCTTCCAGAAAGGGCTCTTTCATCGCGCCATCTTCGCCTTCAGATCCGCCCAGAACTCATCGACATTGTCCTGGCGGATCGTCCGCGCCGGAATGTCGATGAACTTGTTCTCCGGAATCACCGAATCATCTCCCTCGGAGAGCGCCTTGAGCACTTCCATCGAGCGCTTCCCGTATTCGTAAGGATTCTGCACCACCGTCCCGTGGACGTGCCCGTCCTTGATCCCTTGTAAAACCATCTCGTTTTCATCAAATCCCACCACCTTGATCTCACCCAGTTTGTCGGCCTGCTTGAGCGCCTCGATGATGATGGCCGGATTATACTCGAAGAGCCCCACCATCGCCGCGATGTCCGGATGCTTCGTCATCATATCCTCGACCTGCGTCTTCCCGCGGTTCCGGTCGAATTGATCCGTCAGCGTGGCCAGAATCCGGAATTTCCCACCCGCCAGGATCTGCCCGGTCTCATCATAGCGGTCGCGGTCTTTTTCGCGCTCCAGCAAGTTATCAATAATCCCCTGCCGGCGCCGGCGCGCGTTGTCTTGCTCCATGCGCCCGACGAACAGCGCGATGTCTCCCCCTTCCGGTAAAGCTTCCCGCAGCAGATCGCCGACCATCCAGCCCGCCGCGTAGTTGTCCATGCCGATGTAAACGCGGCGGTCGGCCTCCGGGGCATCGGTATCCGCCGTGATGAAGATGGCCCGCTTCGCGACTTCGTTGAACAAGCTCGTCTGGTTGGCCGGATCAATGGCCGCCACCGCCATGCCATCCACGCCCCGCGCCAACAAATCCTCGATCTTCTGCTTCTGATCCGCACCCGACGAGGGCATCAGGACATCCACTTTCACGCCCAATTCCTTCCCCGCGTCCTCCGCTCCCTTCTTGGCAATGTCCCAAAATCCCGCCACGCCGGTCGTTAAAAAAGCAAAATGCGCCTCGCCACCCGCTTCCGACTTCTTCCCGCAGCCAACCAGGAGCGCCAAAGCACCCAGCAAGATCCATCCATAGCATTTTTTGATCATAGCTTCATCCAACCGCTCCCGCCCCGTGCTGTCCAGCCCGAAAGTCGCCGGAATGAGCCTTGCGAGCCCTGTCATCCCGACTTAGGCTCCCTCCGCACCAGCGTCATGATCGATCGCCAAGACCTCGGACGAGATCGCGATTTCCGCGAACTCTGGACCCATCAGGAATCCCTCCTCCTCGCCCGCCGCGAGGGGAAAATCGCGGACACCCTGCTCCTCCTCGAACACCAGCCCGTTTACACCATCGGTCGCACCCGGGACCAGTCGAGCCTCGGCTCTAGCGCCCACCTCCCCCATCCCGTGGTGGAAATCAACCGCGGCGGCCAAGCCACCTACCACGGCCCCGGCCAACTCACCGGCTACGCCATCATCGACCTCAACCAGTACGAACGCGACCTCCACGCCCACCTCCGTCGCTTGGAAGAGGGCCTCATCCGTCTCCTCGCCACCTACGAAGTGACGGCGGAGCGACGCGAAGGGCTCACCGGCGTGTGGATCGGCCCGCGTAAGATCGCCTCCCTCGGGGTGGGCGTGCGCCGCTGGATCACAATGCACGGCTTCGCCATCAACATCACGGCGGAAAGCGAAGCCCCCTTCCAACACATCACGCCCTGCGGCCTGGACGGCGTCTCGATGACCTCGCTGGAAAGCGAAAGCGGCACGCGACCCGACATGGGCGAGGTCAAAAGACGCTGCGGAGAGATTTTCAACGACATTTTCTCGGCTCCCGGACATTGAAGGGAAGTCCCCCGCCCTCTACTCTTCCGCCCCGCCACGAAAATCGGAAAAGCCGAGAATGCGCGGAGCGCGGCGACCTTTTTCGCGCACGACAAACTGCACGGAGCGGGACTGCGGGTCGAAGGTCCACTGCGTTTCCGTCAGGGGATGAACGCGCTCGTCACCGGGGATTTGGAAGGCCAGATTCACGGGGTATCCGCCCTTGCGAGTGCTGGGACGCGGCAAAATGAGGCGACTACGCGGCTTGAGCATGAGGCGGCGCTCGCCCACGACACCTCCGATGGTCAGGCCCGTCAAATTGAGCCAGAGCATCTCACCTTTTTGAAACTGGTCGGGGTTGGCATTGATGAGCTCCATGCGGAAACCACCGGCCTGCCCTTCTCCAGCCGGGACGAGGAGAATGAAACAATCGCTCACCGCTGCGGGGAGGCGCAGAGCGGGCGCTTTTCGGGGGACTTCCTCACCTGCGGCGGGTTCTTTCTCCAAGAGCCGGAGCGTCAACTCGCCCTTGCGGAGGGAATAGGGCGGAGAAAAATTCATGCGCGGCAGAGCCACCTTCTGGCTGCTTTCCCCGTCGAAGAGAACGAGAGAGTCCGGAGCCCCCGCCGGGGCGTTCAGGAACAAAAAGCGGCAGGTGCGGGCTTCGAGGAGGCCGGTCAGAATCAGAAAAACGAGAAAACAGCGCTTGAGCATGTGAGGTGAGATTAAATTTCAGAATCGGAAAGCCAGCGGAAGGAGACAAGGGAAAAACGCCGGCCAAAGGCTCGGTTCACCGGACTGGTGGCTTGCGTCGTGAGATCGGCGGCATCGGCCGGGTCGACAAATTCCCGTTGGCGACGCACGACCGCTTCGCAAACGGCCTTGGCGAGGATATTTCCCTCCGCATCCTTCACATCGCCGTAAGCGCGGATGACAAAGGTGTCGTCGCGGGCGGAGAGCACGGGAGCAAGCGGACGGAGAATGTCGGCTTGGCGAGTCCAGCCCGGAAGTCCGTAGATATTATAACCTTCGGCGGCTTCGGGGAACTGGTAGCCCGCTTCATTCGAGGAGGGCGGCTGACTGGAAGACGGCCGCGAGTTGATCGCGATCATTTCGGCGTAAGGGTTGACCGAGGCGTCTTCCGCGAGCTTGTTGAGCGCGGTTTGGAGCGCGCCGGCCAGAGCGAGTTCGCCGGATGAGAGCTGGCGATTGACGAATTCCGACAGGGAAAGGAAGGGACCGCGCAGACGGACTTGGGCGACGACTTCTTCCGCCAGTCGGTCGAGCATGGCTGCTTCAAAAATGCGGTAGCCGGAATACTCGGCATCTCCATGAAATTCGCCGGACATCCCGTTCTCTCCGGCCGCGACGTCACCCGCCACGCTGGAGCGCGAAACGGCGTAATCGACCTCCCCGGAAAGATCCATGCCACCCGGCGTGAGATGCGGCACGCGCTGGCCCCGCGCATGCCCCAGGAGAGCCCGCCAGGCTTTGACCGACGTCGAATTCACATTGAACATGCCCTCGACTTCCAGGCGGGAGGCAATGGTCTGCCAGGAATCCTTCGGGTCCACGTAATCGGCGTAAAGCGAGGCGCTCTCTCCATTGAGCACCGCCGCCGCACGGTCCGCCGCGATCGGGCGATAAGCCTCGTTCGTGAGCGAGGTGTCTCCGGAGACAAAGGCTTCATAATTTTCCTGCAAGCTCAGATCGATCGACCCGAAGTCGTCCGGCCGGGGCGCGATCGACGAGAAAAACCAGTCGTCGAAGAGGAGGTGATTCGCGCAGAAGGAATCGTCATGCTGGAGGTTTTGGCCGAAACTCTCATCCTTGACATTGACCACGGCATCGGGCGGCAGAAGCGGGGAGGCATCACTGTTCCCGATGAGGTTGAAGGCGTAGGGCGGCACGGGATTTTCGTAACGGAGATCCCAGTGTTGGAGCTCCGCGAGGGAGGCGAGAGGGCGCAGCGGGAGCTCGGCGATGACACAGCGCGTGAGGCCGTCGCTTTTGGTGAAACCCGTGACGATGTAACCTCCGCTGTTTCCGGCATTTTCGTTCGGCAGCAGGCTGTCATTCTCGGAAACCGCCTCGAAGCTGTAATCAAAGGGCGAGTTCACCGGATGCGCGGTGCCGTGGTAATAACGGTTCGACATGCCCGCTTCCCCGAGGTGCTTGCCCCCCATGACGGTGTAATTGACGAAAGGGCTGGACTGCACGAAGCCTTTGGCCGCCAGGTGGGTGCGGCTTGCCATGCGGGCTCCGAAAACCGTGGTCAAAAAAGGCCGCGGGGTATCGT
>JBNNED010000462.1:0-2718 GCA_050285825.1 Verrucomicrobiales bacterium
TGTCCGCCCTCGCCGACCAACCGATGAGCCTGCCCGGCACGGTCTCCGCGCGCGAAGGCGATCTCTGGTCACACTTCATCTCCATCCCCGGCACCTCCCCTGATTTCCTCCCCTGCGTCAGCGTCAGCGACGAATTTTTCGCCCTCACAAGCTCGAAAAAATACGCCGAACAAGTCGTCGCCGCCCTCGCATCCGACACCCCCGCCGCGCCCGTCCGCCGTGGCCTTTACACCTCCATCGACCTCGGCCAACTCGTTGCCTTCTCCCGTCACTGGCTCGCTCTGGTGAAAGAAGAAAACGCCGCCCGCGAAGAAGTCCCCGCCGAGGAAGACCTCGCCGCAGAAAGCGAACTTCCGGAAGAACTCCCGGTGGAAGATGGCGCGCTCAGCGAAGCCGCGCAGGCCGAACAAGCCGAAAAAATCATGGCTCAACTCGGCTTCCTCGATCGCCTCGGCCGCTTCACCGCGCACGAGCGTCGCATCGACGGTCGCCTCCACAGCTCGATTCACCTGGAAATCAAAGACCGCGCGGATGCGGAGCTCACGACTCCCTGACCTGTCCGATGTAAACAGAGGCGATCCCCCCGCTGAGCGGACGGCATTCCGCTTTTTCCAGGCCCGCTTCCGCGAAGAGCGCCAGCATGGCCTCGCCACTCGGAAAATCCTGGATCGACCCCGCGAGATAACGGTAAGCCTCCCCCTCGCCCGTCAGCAGCCCCGCCACCCGCGGCAACACCCGGTTGAGATAAAAACCGTATGGTTTCGCCAGCACGCCCCGGGGCAGGGAAAAATCGAGCACGAGCACCCGCCCGCCCGGCTTGACGACCCGCGCCATCTCGCGCAGCGCCTGTTGCCAATCCGCCATATTGCGCAGGCCGAAAGCGACCGTCAGGACATCGAAAGAGGCATCAGCAAAGGGCATGTCCATGGCGTCCACGACTTGCGTCCGCGCCACGCCCCGCTCGGCGGCGTGAACGAGCATTTCCTGACAAAAATCACAGGCCAGGACCTCGGCTTCCGGACAACGTCGTTGCAATTCCAAAGCCAAATCTCCCGTCCCGCTCGCCACATCGAGGATTTTTTCCGGCGCCCACTGCGCCACCCAGCGCCCCACTTTCCGCCGCCATAAAATATCGGTTCCCGCGCTTAAAACATGATTCGTCAGCACGTAACGATCCGCAATTTTGGCAAAAGCCTCACGCACAAAACCCGGATCCTGCCCCCGTTTTTTCTCCTCCTTCATGGGAACGCGGGTTTTAACCCGCAGACTAGGTTTTTCCTCTCTTTCATTCTCCTCACTCATGGCTCCGGTAACAAATCAGCATAAACTCCCGGATCGCTGCCCGGAATCTCAATCGCGCCCACCGCTTTTTCATAAAACTCCCGCGGCCCCACGCCCCCGATGATCCCGTAAGCGTGCCCTTCCGCGCGCAAGGCCTCCAGAGCTAGGAAAAGCAGGGCCTTCCCCACTCCCAAGCCGCGCGCCGCCTCCGATACTCCGGTCGGACCGAAAAAACCCCGCGCCGTCGTGCCGTAGCAAGAAAAACCCAGAATCTGCTTCTCCTTCGTCGCCACAAAAATCGCCGCCGGCTGTCGCGAAAAGGCCACCTGCACCTCACTGACCCATTTCGGCGAAAAATGCTCCGCCACGAAGGCCTCCACCAGGTGTTTTTCGTAAGCTCCGGGCCGACGCAGGATCACGCCCTGCCCTTCCACCCGATCGTAAACCGGCCTCGCATCCGGCAAGTCGTAGAGCCGCACCAACATGTCTATCATCGCGCCCCCACTTCACCCGAGCCGCCTGCAAAAAGCGATGAAATTTTACTTTCGCCGCTTCTTTGGCGCCGTGCGCCCCGCCCCGAAGTATTTTTCACTCCGATACCGCAGCCACACGCGCAAGACCTGCGGCACCTGCTCGCGCTCCGTCTGATCCAGGCTTTCATACAGCACCAGCGCCCGCTCCCGCTCGCGACGACAGGCCGCGTTGTGATGCCCGTCCCAGAGCGTGCGCGCCAAGCGGATGCGACGGTTGACCTCTTTGATCAAGGCCTTCCCACGCAAGTTCTCCTTCTTCTTTTTCGCTGGCACCGAGGCCTCCTGACTCGTTTTAGCCGAGGTAGTTACCTCCCTGACGCAGGGCCGCAGCCTGAGCCGCGTGCTGCTCGGGCGAGCAAGACGCATTGGTCGGGGCGTCGGCTTCCTCCTCGCTCTTCTCGATCAGACCATTTTCGGCCATCCAGGCCTCCACTTCCTCACCGCTCACGTCCGCCAGCATCGTGCCGTTGATTTCGACACAAGGCGAAAGCGGCTGCCCGCTTTTTTGCTCCATTTCCCAACGAAAAGCGGGGTTGGCTATGATGTCCTTCTCGGTGAACTGGAGATCATACTTGCGCATGATGGCGCGCACGCCCTCGCTCCAGCCGCAGTAGGTTTTCAAATAACAAACGATGTCCAAGCTCTGATTTTCCGTGCTCATGCCCCGATCCTACGCCCGATCCGAAAAATCTCAAGTCCCGCTTTTTCCCCATAAAAAATCGCTCCAGAGCAGCTCCAGACACCTCCTTTCGGAGCCACCCTAAAAAAGAAAGCCCTGCTCCGGCTCTGTCCGCTCTGCCAGCTCCTCCAGCTGCTGCTTCCTCGCTTCAGGCGACCCGGAAAGCGCCTCCGGCCGCTCCCCCGCCTCTTCTGCCTCAGGCTTCTCAGTTCTCGGCTCCACTTC
>JBNNED010000463.1:0-2891 GCA_050285825.1 Verrucomicrobiales bacterium
TGACCTGCGCGAGGGCAAGCGCACGGTCCTGGTGGCCGAGGCGGTCGAGCCATCGGCATGTATGAGAAAGAAGGCATCTCCCGCGAGCGCGTCCTCATCAAAATCGCCTCCACCTGGGAAGGCATCAAAGCCGCTGAAGAACTTGAAAAAGAAGGCATCCGCTGCAACCTGACCCTCCTCTTCGCCTTCGCCCAGGCCGTGGCCTGTGCCGAAGCCGGCGTCCAGCTCATTTCTCCCTTCGTCGGCCGCATCTACGACTGGTACAAGAAAGAAACCGGCGAAGAATACGTGGGCGACGACGATCCCGGTGTGCAGTCCGTGCGCCGCATCTACAATTACTACAAAAAGCACGGCTACAAGACCGAGGTCATGGGCGCCTCCTTCCGCAACACCGGCCAAATCACCTCCCTCGCCGGTTGCGACCTCCTCACCATTTCCCCGGGCCTGCTCGAAGAACTCCAAAACGCCGAAGGCGAACTCGAACGCAAACTCGACCCCGCCAATGGCTCCGACGACGAGAAAATCAGCCTCGACGAAAAAGCCTTCCGCTTCGAGTTCAACGAAGACGCCATGGCCACCGAAAAAACGGCTCAGGGCATCCGCGCCTTCTCCGCTGACATCGTCAAGCTCGAGAAGCTCATCGCCGACATGCTTTGATCCGGCTCAAGGCCCCCTCTTTCCACCCAAAACCCGCCGCGCCTCACCGCCGGCGGGTTTTTTCTGCCCAACGTCATGATTCATGGAGGAAGCTTATTTGAGCAGCTCCTGTATAATCTGCATTTTCGAGTCGTGTGATGAGCTTATCCAATTCTTTGTCTTGAAATAATCTGTAATCACTGTCTCGCTGTCGAATATCTTCATCCGACCAATAGTGATCTAGCATCCCAAGAATCTCTGCTGCATGCGGAAAGTCGTAAACATAGTCGCTTAGATATGGTGTTGGGCAGTCGCGACAACTGGCGTGGCCTTCACGAATTGATCTCAGGATAGTTATGAGATACCGGCTACTTTTGAACATCTTTTTGGACGAACAATTAACAAATCACTAATAACTAATGACCCCTTCACCCCTCCCGTGCGCAGAGCCACAGCCAATCGGAAAGGCGGTTGAGGAAAATCCGCACTTCCCGTGGCACCCGGCCCTCACCCAGCGCCCAGACCTCCCGTTCGGCCCGTCGCGCCACCGTCCGCGCCACGTGAAAACGCGCTGAGAGCTCCGCCCCCTCGGCTCCCGGCCGCAGCCAGGAACTCGCCCGCTGCCCTTCACTCAAGTCCCGCCCGCGCGCTTCGAGCCAATCGATGTCCTTCTGACCCACCCGGGAAAATCCCGCCTTTTCATAAGCGGCTTCCCGCCCTTCCGGCATCGCCAATTCCCCCATCAGGACAATCAAAAGCTCCTGCACGCGTGCCAAGTCGTCGGCCTCAGCCAGGAGCACCCGCACCAGCCCGAGAGCGGCATTGAGTTCATCGACCGCGCCCAGAGCCGCGATCTCCGGTGAGCTTTTCGCCACCTTCACCCCGAACAAGAGCTCCGTCGTGCCATCGTCCCCTTTCTTCGTCGTAATCTTCAGCATTTCGCAAAGTTTCTTCTTTTCAAGCCGCCAATGCAATCCGACAATCCCCCAACTTTAATATGAAACGTCGCCACTTCCTGCAATCCGCCCTCGCTGCCACCTTCGCTCCCTCCGCCGGTCTCTTCGCCGCCCATCATAAGAAAGACGAGCTCCTCTTCGACATCTCCCTCGCCCAGTGGTCCCTCCACCGCACGATCCGCGCCGGGAAACTCGACAACCTCGACTTCGCTAAAAGCGCGAAGGAAGACTTCGGCATCTCCGCCGTGGAATACGTCAACCAGTTCTTCAAAGACAAAGCCAAGGATCAGGCTTACCTCGGCGAGATGAAAAAACGCGCCGCAGACCTCGGCGTGGCCAACGTCCTGATCATGATCGACGGCGAAGGCCACATCGGTGCCGGCAGCGAAGAAAAACGCCAGAAGACGATCGATAATCACAAAAAATGGGTCGAAGCCGCGAAATTCCTCGGCTGCCACTCCATCCGCGTCAACTCCCACGGAGAAGGAGCCAGTGACGACGAAAAAGCCGCCAACTGCGTCAAAGGCCTCGCCGGTCTTTCCACCTTCGCCAAAGAGCACGAAATCAATGTCATTGTCGAAAACCACGGCGGACTCTCCTCGAACGGGGCTTGGATGGCCAAAGTCCTCAAAGAAGTCGGCATGGACAACTGCGGTTCCCTCCCTGACTTCGGCAACTTCCACGGTTACGATCGCTATCAGGGTCTCACCGAGCTCATGCCCTTCGCCAAAGGGGTTTCCGCCAAATCCCACGACTTTGATGCCGACGGAAACGAGACGAAAACGGATTACCTCAAGGCCATGAAAATCGTCCTCGACCACGGCTACCACGGCTACGTCGGCGTCGAATACGAAGGCAAAAAACTCTCCGAATCCGCCGGCATTCTCGCCACCAAAGCGCTCCTGGAAAAAGTCCGCAAGGAACTCTCCGCCTGAGCCTAGCGCCCCCCCATCTCCCTCCTCTCATTGCCCTCCGCTTCCCTTCACCTCATTCCCACCACACCATGAAACGACTGATCCTGCTCGGGCTCCTGCCCCTTCTCTCTCCCCTCTCCGCCCAAGACGCCGTGAGCCTCAGCGAGGTCGACCGCCAGCTTCTCCTCGAAAAACTTAAAGAAGTCCAGGAAAGCGCGCGGCAGACGACCCTCGATCGCTTCGACAACGCTCTCCAGGCTTTCAAAAGCGCCGCTTCGAGCGAAGCCGCCACCCACGACCTCTACCTCAAGTGCGTCGAGAAAGTGAATTTCGATGATCAGAACAAAAAAACCCAGGAATTCCGCGAGTGGAAACGCCGTCACAG
>JBNNED010000464.1:0-11330 GCA_050285825.1 Verrucomicrobiales bacterium
CCTGGCCGGAGAGCCGGTAGAGCTGCTGGTAGGTTTCGTAGATCGGCCACTCGGTGTCGAGGATGACGCCGTCGAAGTCGAAGAGGAGAGCCCGCAGCATTGAAAAATGAAGATTGAAGAATGAAAAATGGCCGCTTCGTCCGGGGCTTAGGAAATCTTGTCGTCTCCGAAGTAGGGCTGGAGGGCGGCGGGGATGAGGATGGAGCCGTCGGGCTGTTGGTATTGTTCGAGGAGGGCGACGAGGAGGCGGGGCAAGGCGGTGCCGGAGCCGTTGAGGGTGTGGCAGAACTGGTTGTTGCCCTCGGCGTCTTTGTAGCGGAGCTTGAGGCGGCGGGCCTGGTAGTCGGTGAAGCAGGAGCAGCTGGAGACTTCGAGGTATTTGCCCTGGCCGGGTGCCCAGACTTCGATGTCGTAGGTTTTTGCGGCGGAGAAGCCGAGATCGCCGGTGCAGAGCTCGATGACCTGGTAGTGGAGGCCGAGTTTTTGCAGGGCCGCTTCGGCGTGGCCGGTGAGTTCTTCGAGAATGTCGAAGGACTTCTCGGGGTGGACGACTTGGACGAGCTCGACTTTGTCAAACTGGTGCATGCGGATGATGCCGCGGTTGTCGCGTCCGGCGCTGCCCGCCTCCCGGCGGAAACAGGGGGTCTGCGCGGTCAGTTTGATGGGGAGGTCTTCTTCGGCGAGCAGCGTGTCGCGGTAGAGGTTGGTGACGGGGACTTCGGCGGTGGGGGCGAGGAAAAACTCGTTGTTCTCGGTGCCGTACATGTCGTCTTCAAACTTCGGGAGCTGGCCGGTGCCTTCCATGCACTCGCGCTTGACGATGTGGGGGACGTTGACTTCCTCGTAGCCGTGCTCGCGGGTCTGGAGATCAAGGAGAAACTGGATGAGGGCGCGCTGGAGGCGGGCGCCTTTGCCCCGGTAAACGGCAAAGCCGGAGCCGGAGAGGCGGATGGCGTCGTCGAAGTTGATCAAGCCGTGGTTTTCGGCGAGTTCGAGGTGATCTTTGGGCTCGGCGAGGGCGGGTTTTTCGCCCCAGGTGCGGATGACGGGGTTGGCACTTTCATCGGCACCGACGGGGCAGGCTTCGTGCGGGAGGTTGGGAATGTGGAGGAGAAGGTCGCTTTGCTCCTCGCCCGCTTTCGCGCTTTCGGCATCGAGGGCTTTGATCTGTTCCCCGATTTTTTTGACTTCTTTTTCAATCCCGGAGGAGTCCTCGCCCTGGGCGCGGAGAGCGCCGATTTCTTTGGAAATTTTTTTCCGTTGCGACTGGAGTTGTTGTTTTTCCGTCTCGGCTTTGCGGCGGGTTTCGTCGGCGGCCAGCACCCGGTCGATCATGGCGGCGGAATCGTCCTGGCGGGAGGCGAGGCGTTCTTTGACGAGTTCCGGGTTTTCGCGGATGAGTTTGATGTCGATCATGATGGGTGTCGGGTTGCGAGGGCGGCTTTAGCGGAAATCCGGGGGGATGGGAAGGGTGAATGCGCCCTGTGGAACATGGCGGCAGATCGGGCGCGAAGGGGCTTTTTGACTGACAGGGGGCGGGATCTCTGATAGGCGGGAGCTTTCGCTTGAGTAAGTAGTTTGGGTTCTCATGATGCGCGTTCACGTTTTTTTAAGGCAATGTTTGTTTCCTCTCCTGCTGGTTTTGGCGCAGGCCGGGGCGGCGGAGGAGTTGCGGGCTTTTTTGGCGGATCATTGCGTGAAGTGCCATGGGCCGGAGAAGGCGAAGGCCGATTTACGGCTGGATGAACTGGCCCTGCCCCCGGCGGAGCTGGAGCAGTGGGCGGCGATTTTAGAGGCCGTGGAGTATGAAGATATGCCGCCGGCCAAGGAGGAACGGCCGGACGAGGCGCGCATGGCGGCTTTTAAGACGGCTCTGACGCGGGCTTTGGTGGCGGAGGGGGAGGCCCCGGCGCTGCGGCGGATGAACCGGGCGGAATTCGAGCACACCGTGAATGATTTGTTGGGGATCGAGGCGGATTTGGCGGAGATTCTGCCGGCGGACGGCGAGGTGCAGGGCTTCGACAAGGTCGGGCAGGGTTTGAGTTTGTCGGCGGTGCAGTTGGAGAAGTATTTGGAGGCGGCAAATCTCGCCTTTGACACCGCGATTCGCCGGATCACGCCCTCGCCCGTCGAGACGCGGCGGGCGCTGACGATGGAGCAGAAGGATAATAAGGAATCGGTGGTGAAGAAGAAGGGCGGGGCGATCGAGAGCCACGGGGCGATTGTCGATTTTTCGCCGGGTTGGCCGCCGACGCGCCTGGACGGGGCGAACGCGCGGGAGCCGGGTCGCTACCAGGTGCGGGTGGCGCTTTGGCCGCATGAACCGGGCGATCACACGCTGGCGGTGGAGGTCTTCACGGGGCCGCTTTTTGGCACGGGAAAGCGGGTTTCACAGGGAGTTTACGACGTGACGGGTTCGCCCAAGGAACCACGGATCATTGAGTTTGAGACTTGGATGAATGAAGGTGACAGTATTCAGGTCTTGCCGCAGATTTCGCCGGTTTACATTCCCTGGCTGGACAAGGAACGGGCGAAGCCGGGGGTGGCGATTTTATGGGGCGAGATCACGGGGCCCCTCGATCAGGAATTTCCCTCGCTGAGTCAGCGGCGTCTCTTCGGGGAGTCGGCCACGATGTCGATGGCGGAGAGCGGAAAAATCTGGATGCGGCACCGGAAGAACGCGATTGGGCACGTCGTGGAGTCGAGTGCGTCGGAAGCGGACGTCGAGCGGATTTTCCGGGATTTCGTGCCCCGGGCTTTGCGGCGGCCGGTGTCGGAGGAGGTGATCGGCGAGTATGTCGCTTATGCCAAGGGGCGGCTGGCGGAGGGTCGGAGTTTCGAAGAGGCGGTGCGGGCGGGGTTCTGCGCGGTTTTGTGTTCGCCGCGCTTTCTCCTGCTGAATGCAGGGGAGGAAGTAGATGATTTCGCCATTGCCGAGCGCATGTCCTACTTTTTCTGGTCGAGTTTACCAGATGAAGAGCTGCGGGCTTTGGCGGCGGCAGGAAAATTGTGGGAGCCTGAAATTCGGCGCACGCAGGCGGATCGGATGTTGGCGGATGCAAAGCGGGAGCGGTTCTTGCGAGGTTTCACGGGACAGTGGCTGGACTTGCGCGAGATCCAGTTCACGACGCCGGATGACCGTCTTTACCCGGAATTTGACGTGCTTTTGGAGAAGGCCATGGTGGAGGAGACGGAAGGGTTTTTCCGACATCTCCTCGTGGAAGATTTACCGGTGGGAAACTTTGTGAAGGCGGATTTCACCCTGCTGAACGAGCGTCTGGCACGGCATTACGAGCTGCCACCGCTGCGGGGTCACGAGGAGATGCAGGTGGTGAAGCTGCCGGAGGGTTCGATTCGCGGCGGGGTGCTGTCGCAAGCCAGCGTGCTGAAGGTCACGGCGAACGGGACGAACACCTCGCCAGTGCTGCGCGGGGTCTGGGTGCTGGACCGGATTTTTGGTCAGCCCGTGCCGCCGCCGCCGCCGGGGATTCCCGCCGTGGAGCCGGATATCCGCGGAGCGAGCTCGCCACGGGAGATGTTTGCAAAACACACGGAGGCAGAGAGTTGTGCGCGTTGTCACGACCGCATCGATCCGGTGGGCTTCGCGCTGGAGGAATTCGATGTGATCGGAAATCAGCGGACGTTTTATCGGGCTCTGAGCGAGGGCGAGAAGGTGAAAGTGGAGGATAAATGGTCGGTGCGCAAGGGCTTGGAGGTCGATGCGGCGGGGACGACGCCGGATGGGGAAAGTTTTGCGGGCTTCGCGGGGCTGCGCGAGTGGCTGGCGGGCCATCCGGAGATTTTCACGCGGGCGCTGACGCGGAAGTTGATGATCTACGGGGGCGGCCGACCGGTCGAAGCCACGGACCGGGCGGCGATCGAGGCCGTCATCGAGGCGACGGGAAGCGAGAACCCAGGCCTGCGGACGCTGCTCCGCGAAGTGGTGGCGAGTGAATTTTTTGTGAAGCCGTGACCATGAATTATCCGACGAAAAAACAGATGAGCTCAATGGCTCTTGTGGGTTTCGCGTTTCAGGCCGGAGGTTTTTTAAAGGACTACCTGAGATTTCCGACTCCGTCTGCAGAGGTGTCGAATGCGCTTGATTGGAATTTTTGGGGAGCCGTGCTTCCAGATGATGTCTTGCAAGTGGTGGTGGTTCTGATTCTCGGGGGCGAACTTGTGGGCTTCATCGGTTTTTTGCTTTTTCAGGGATGGGCGCGGTTTTTGTTGGCCGGAAGTTTCGTGGCGGCTGCGCTCCTCAATGCGCTGATGGGCTTGTATGTGGTGCGAGGGGAAAGCTTGGCCTTGATGAATCTGGGTTGGCTGATCTTCATGGTGCCACTGGTGCTTTCTTTTTTCCCGCCTTGTAGTAATTTCTACACTGGATCTCGGGCTTTGAGCGATCAACTGAATGATGATGAAAACGACTTATAACAGACGACATTTTTTGCGGGCGGCGGGAGTGTCGCTGGGTTTGCCGATGTTGGAGAGCTTTTTCCCGAAGGGATATGCCGCCGTGACGCAGCCGGGGGCGCAGGGGATTCGGCGGATGGTGGCGATTTGTTCGCCGCTGGGTTTTCACACGCCCTTTTTGTTTCCAGAGAAGGCGGGGAAGGACTATCAGCCGACGCCGTATCTGGAGCCCTTGCAGCCGTATCGCGACCATTTTTCGGTGCTCTCGGGCTTGCAGCATCCGGATGTCGATGGCGGGCATGCGGCGGAGAGTAGTTTTTTGACGGCGGCTCCGCACCCGGGGGCACCGAGTTTCCGGAACTCGATTTCGGTCGACCAGTTCGCGGCGGAATCGATCGGGCATCACACGCGTTTTCCCTCGCTGATTCTCTCGGCGAATTACAACAACGGGATTTCTTACACGCGTTCGGGGGTGCGGGTGCCGCCGGAGGTGAAGCCCTCGAAGCTCTACGAGAAGATGTTTTTGGAGGGTTCGCAGAAAGAGAAAGAACAGCAGGTGCGGCGCTTGCAGGACGGGCGCAGCGTGCTGGATTTGGTGAACGGGCAGCTTAAGCAGATCGGGCGGAAGGTCGGCTCGGCAGATGTCGAGGTGCTGGACCAATACGCCACGGGGGTGCGGGAGCTGGAGGTGCGGATGTTGGCGGCGGAGGAGTGGGCGGAGAAAGCAAAGCCGGAGGTCGAGGCCGCGCCGCCGAAGGACATCGAGGATCGGGCGGATTTCGTGGGGCAGATGGCCTTGCTTTATGACTTGATGTTCCTGGCCTTGCGGACGGATTCGACGCGCCTGATCACTTTTCTCGGGGCCGGAGGCGACATCACGCCGCCGCTCAAGGGGGTGGAAGGCGGGTGGCATAATTTGAGCCACCACGGGAAGGATCCGCAGAAGATCGAGCAGTTGGCGATCATTGAGCTGGAAGAGTTCCGGCTCCTGGCGGATTTCCTCGGCAAACTGCAGTCGGTGAAGGAAGGCGACGCGACCTTGCTGGATCAGACGGCGATTTTTCTTGGCTCGAATCTCGGGAACGCGTCGAGTCACAACAACATCAACCTGCCGGTCATTCTGGCGGGCGGGCATTTTGAACACGGCCAGCACCTGGCTTTTGACCCGCAAAAGGGACCGCCGCTGGCGAATTTGTTCGTTTCCTGCCTCCAGCATCTGGGGATCGAGGCGGAGCGCTTCGCAAGTGGCGACGGGGTCATTCCGGGGCTGGGGAAAAGCTAGGGAGGCACGCACGAGAACTCAAGGAGTGGAGAGAGCGAGTTTCGCTTTCCACTTGCATCGATGGGGTAATTGTCATACCTTAGGAGTATCGATATGAACGCCGTCACGGTCTCGCCGAAATTCCAAGTCGTCATTCCTCTGGCGATTCGCGAAGAGTTACAGCTGCGGCCAGGGGAGAAGCTGCAAGTCATTCGTTATCAGGATCGGGTGGAATTGATTCCGGTGAGGCCTCTCAAGTCCCTGCGAGGTTTGCTCAAAGGGATGGACACGAGCATCGAAAGGGAGGGGGATCGCCTGTGAAGGGGCGCAATGTGGTGGATTCGTCCGCCTGGCTTGAGTATTTGGCGGATTCTGAGCAAGCGGGGCATTTCGAAGCCGTGCTGGAAGATACCGACCATCTGCTTGTGCCGGTCATCTCGATTTACGAGGTGTTTAAGAAGATTTTACGGGAACGGGGAGAGAACGATGCCTTGCAGGTGGCGGCGCAGATGCAGCGGGGAGAAGTGGTGGATGTCAGCGTGTCATTGGCCTTTGATGCGGCTCAGTATCGGCTGCCTTTGGCCGATAGTTTGATCTACGCGACGGCGCGGCAGTTCGGGGCGACGCTTTGGACGCAGGATGCTGATTTTGAAGGACTTCCCAATGTGAAATATTTCCCGAAAGGCTAGTGAGGCTCTGCCGGGCGGCTCACTTTGAGGGGAGGCAGTGAAATTGGCTTGCGAACGGGGGTTTAGGGGAGTCGCAGGCGAGACGCCTACGTTCCTTGGCTGGGTGAAGTCGGCTTGCGGCCGGGGGTTTGGGGGAGTGCCGCAGGCGAGACGCCTACGTTCCTTGGTGGTGAAATCGGCTTGCGGGCGGGAGTTTTGGGCAGTGTCGCAGGCGAGACGCCTGCGTTCCTTGGTGGTGAAATCGGCTTGCGGACGGGGGTTTGGGGGAGTAGTTCTGGTCTTGCCTCCCTGAGATGAAAGAGATTGAGAATATTGAGTTGAGTTTTTTGAGCCTGGACGATTACCGGGCATTGAAGTCCGCCATGATTGAGGCCTACCCGGGTCTGGATGTGGCTTATTGGGACAAACAGCAAATCCGCACGCTCATCGAGCGCTTCCCGCAGGGACAGGTCGTCATCAAGGTCAATGGCGAGCTCGCAGGTTGTGCCCTGGCGATCATCGTTGATTACGAGCGCTTTAAGCGTGGTCACAGCTACTGTGAAATTACGGGAGGTGGGAGCTTCGACACGCACGACGCGGAGGGCGATATGCTCTACGGCATCGATGTCTTCATTAAAAAAGAATTCCGTGGCCTGCGGCTGGGTCGCCG
This sequence comes from Verrucomicrobiales bacterium, assembly GCA_050285825.1. Classification (GTDB taxonomy): domain Bacteria; phylum Verrucomicrobiota; class Verrucomicrobiia; order Verrucomicrobiales; family Akkermansiaceae; genus SW10. The sequence goes on from JBNNED010000464.1 coordinate 7,013, forward strand.
ACTCTACGATTACCGCAAGGAGCTGTGCGAGGAGTTGAATCTGAAAGGCGTGGCCTTCGGCGGGCGCATTCCGAATTACCACAAGTTCGCCAGCGAGCTCAGCCCGCAGCAGTATATCGCGAAGGTCCGTCGCAAAGAGATCGAAGATCCCGTGCTGAACTTCCAGATTTCCAACGACTTCCAGCCCGCGCGCATCTTGCCGGACTACCTCGCGGATGATGAGTCGGGGCGCTGTGCCGTCCTTCTCGAATGGAAAAATATCTATTACGAAGAAGAGAAAACGCAGCCGCAGGCGCGCAAAACAGTGGTGCGACTGGGGCTCATCCAGTGGCAGATGCGCCCCTACGATCACTTCGAGGATCTCATGCAGCAGGTCGAGTATTTCATCGATGCGGTGTCTTCCTACCGGGCGGATTTCGCTCTCCTCCCCGAGTATTTCAACGCCCCGCTCATGGCGGAAAACAACCATCTTTCGGAGCCCGAAGCCATCCGCGAGCTCGCCAAACACACCGAGGCCGTCGTCAAGCGCTTCTCCGAAATGGCCATTTCCTATAACATCAACATCATCACCGGCTCCATGCCGGAAATGCGGGGCGAACGCCTCTTCAACGTCGGGCACCTCTGCCGGCGCGACGGCACGGTGGAGAGTTACGAGAAAATCCATGTCACGCCGGACGAGGAAAAGGTTTGGGGGCTGGCCGGGGGATCGAAAGTGCGTTGTTTCGACACCGACTGCGGAAAAATCGGGATTCTCATCTGCTACGATGTTGAATTTCCCGAACTGAGCCGTCTCCTGGCTCTCGAAGGGATGGATCTGCTCTTCGTCCCCTTCCTCACCGACACGCAGAACGGCTACTCGCGGGTGCGGCACTGCGCGCAGGCCCGGGCCATTGAGAATGAATGCTATGTGGCGATCGCGGGCAGCGTGGGGAACTTGCCGAAAGTCCACAACATGGACATCCAGTTCGCCCAGTCCATGGTCTTCACGCCCTGCGATTTCGCGTTTCCGACGACGGGTATCAAGGCGGAAGCGACCCCGAACAGCGAGATGATTCTCATTGCCGATGTCGATCTTGATCTCCTCCGCGAGCTGAACCAACACGGCAGCGTGCGGAACCTCAAAGACCGGCGGGATGATGTTTATCGCCTGGAACGGAGCTGAATGATGCTTATGAGTAAAATTATCAGCGACGGCGGCGCAGGGCGCAGAGGCCAGCACCGAGGGCGAGCAGGGCGGTTCCGGGCTCGGGGACAACGGTGAAGGACGTGATGTTCACGCCGTTATTGGGGCCTGGCGATCCAGACGGAATGGTGGCCGTGATGGTGAGCTCCTGACCGGCCAGAAGGGTTTCGTTAAAGCTGTGGGAGCCAGTGGAAGACAAGGTGACCGGGGTGCCGCCGTTGAAGGAAAGCTCCAGGGCATCATTGGTGCCGACACTGGCGATGCTGATAGCTTCGAAAACGACATCCTGATCGAAGGAGACGGTGAGGATTTCGGTAAGGGCCAGAGTATCAAGCCCATCCGTATCATCGCTTCCAGACGAGCCATTGATGCCGAGCCCATTGCTCGTGGCATTCACAACTCCGTCATTGGCGGTAAGCGTTACCGTGATGCCGCCTTTGGTGAAGTTTCCAGTGGCGGTATTGAAATCCAACTCGCCATTGGTTCCGGAGAAAATAACAGCCGCGGGAGCTGTCAGGGGGAGAAGCGTCAGGAGGGCGGAGGCTGTCAAGTGTTTCATGGTGACGATTTTTTTAGCCTGCTTTGCCGGGCGATGCACGCATAAAAATTCTCTTTCCCGGGCGGGTGCGGGTTTCAGAGGCTTTCGACGAAGATGGCGGCTTCGGCTTCGCGGCCGAGCTGGAGGGGCTTGGCTTGGCCGGTGACGTGGAGTTCGCTGATGCCGGCGCTCTCCTGGCGCTGGAGAAGGCGCAGCTCGCAACCAGGCATCAAGCCGTTGGCGCTGAGCCAGTGGAGGAAGATCGGGTCTTCGTTACTGACGCGGACGAGGCGGTAGCTGCCGGGGGAGACGGCGGAGAGGGCGTGGGCGCGGCTGGCGACGAGGCGACCGTGGCGGTCCGGAATGGGATCGCCGTGGGGGTCGGCGCTGGGGTGGCCCAGCATGTCGTCCATTTTATCGAGAAGACGGTCGGAAATGACGTGTTCGAGAATCTCGGCTTCCTCGTGAACCTCGCCCCAGTCGAGTTCCATGACTTCGACGAGGAAGGTTTCGATGAGGCGGTGGCGGCGGACGACGAGAAGGGCCTGGCGGCGACCTTTTTCCGTGAGGTTGACTTGGCGACGGGGTTGGTAATCGACGTAGCCCTCGGCGCTCAGGTGCTTCATCATCGTCGAGACCGTGCCGGGCGTGACTTTGAGGTCCTCGGCGATGGCCCCGACGGTGACGCGGCCCTCGTTGGCGTCCGCGATGTGGAGGAGGGATTTGAGGTAGTTTTCTACGGTGCTGGTGGCCATCCGGAGGGCAGCTTTCGCCATGGAAGGGGAGGTGGCCAGCAGAAAAAAGGGGATTTTTAAGTAGATTATCTTGACTGTTAAAGATAATGGAGTTCATGAATCAAGCATGCAGCTGAAAACGAAAGCGAAGACGGGTCGGGCGCGACGTATTTTGGGACTTGGATTTCTGGCCGGAACCTTGCTGGCACTGGGGTCGTGTCGCTCCCAGGAGGTGGCGGCCGGTGGCGGGGTGGTCGCGACGACGGCGATGATCGGGGATGTCGCGCGGGAGATTGCGGACGGGGCCGTGCCGGTGGAGGTGCTCATGAGCGCGGGGGTTGATCCACATTTGTATAAAGCGACGGCGACGGATGTGCGGAAGTTGAGCGCGGCGCGTTTGATTCTTTATAATGGCCTGAAGCTGGAGGGGACGATGGGTGATTTGTTCGGCAAGTTATCCGCGCAGGGGATCGCGACGAGTGCGGTGGCGGAGAAGGTGAGCTGGGAGGGTGGCGCGGTGCTGGACGCCGAAGAGGGTCACCCGGACCCGCATTTGTGGATGGATGTCTCGGCTTGGCGCGCGGTGGCGGGAAAAATCGGGGCGGAGCTGGCGGCGGCCTTCCCGGAGGAAGCGGAGCGTTTCGCGGCGAATTTGGCGGCCTACGACGAGGAATTGCGGGCTCTGGACGAGTACGCGCGGGAGTCGCTGGCGAGTATTCCGGAGGGAAGCCGCGTGCTCGTCACGGCGCACGACGCCTTTGGCTATCTGGCGAAGGCCTATGGGATCGAAGTCCTTGGCATTCAGGGGATCAGCACGGAGTCGGAGGCGGGCTTGAAGGACTTGGAGGACTTGATCGACCTCATCGTGGAGCGGAAGATTCCGGCGGTTTTTGTCGAAAGTTCCGTTTCGCAAAAGAATGTCCGGGCGCTTATCGAGGGAGCGGCGGCGCGGGGTCACCAGGTGAGCATTGGGGGCGAGTTGTTTTCCGATGCCATGGGGCCGGCGGGGAGCTATGAGGGAACCTATCTCGGCATGATCGACCATAACGTCACGCTCATCACGCGGGCCTTGGGTGGCGTAGCCCCGGAGAAAGGACGGCTGGGGAAACTCGCGAGCGGGGAGTGAACGGAGAATAACTTGATTTTAAAAAAATGAAGAGAGAACACTTGAAGATGAGTCGGCAGAGGGGCCTCCGGGTCTTGCTCTGGAGCTGGAGTGCCCTGGCCTTTGCGGGAGCGGGGGCGGAGACGAGCCCCTTGCGGGACTTATCGGCCGATCGGCCGGATGCGACGGAGAGTCCGGTGACGGTGGATGCCGGGCATGTGCAGATCGAGACCAGCGTCTTCGATTGGCGGCGCGAGGGGCGGGACGATGTTTACACTCTCATGGCGACCAATCTGAAATACGGCCTGAACGAGCGCACCGACCTGCAGCTCGTCTGGGACAGCTATGTTTTTGAAAACGGCGCTGGGGCGGCGGCGGAGGGTTTCGGCGATGTGACCTTCCGCCTGAAGTATAACCTGTGGGGGAATGACGGAGGGGAGTCGGCCTTCGCCCTCTTTCCCTTCGTCAAAATCCCGACCGGGGCGGGCGCGGGCAATGGGGAGTGGGAAGGCGGCCTGATCCTGCCCTACGCCCGCGAGCTCAGCGCGGATCTGAGCCTCGGGCTGATGGCGGAAGTGGATTTCGTGGCCGCTGCGGACGGCGGGCACGGCTTTGAGTTCGTCCACACGGCCGTTCTGGGCAGGGAGTTGCCCGGGCCGTGGGGAGCCTACGCGGAATACATCGGGCTGTGGGCCGAGGATCGTTACGAAGCTTCTCTGGCGGGCGGGCTGAGCTACGCACTGGGTGAAAATTTCCTC
>JBNNED010000465.1:0-2715 GCA_050285825.1 Verrucomicrobiales bacterium
CGCTCTTCCGATCTCTTTTCCCGCGATTCACCGGCGCGAACATGACTTGCTGCGCCATGACATTCCAGTGCGCGTGACTGTTTTCCAGATTTCCCAAGAGCCAATCCTTTTGCTTCCAGCCCAGAAGCGTCCGGTCGGCGCGCAAGACCTCCGGTCCGGGAGTTTGTTGTCCGTCGCCATAAACCTGATCGCTCCGGTATTGCCGGGTGTCGAGGACTTGGAAATCGACCAAGCCCCCGTGTCGCAAGCGCCTGAACAACAAGAGGTCCGGTCCGCGCGGGACGCTGGAACGCCGCAAGGGCATGTGCTCGTAATAGGCCTGATAGGCCGCCGCACGCCGTTGCAGGAAATCGGCGGAACGCACGCCCTCCTCCTCGGAAATACCCGCCGCGTAGTTGTTATCGACCTCGTGATCATCCCAAGTCACGGCCCAGGGCGCGATGCGATGCATCTCCTGCAAGGCGGGGTCGAAACGATACTGGGCGTGCCGGAGGCGGTAATCAAAGAGCGTTTTGATCTCCGTGCCGAGGTGTCGCCGGACCCGACCCTCGATGCCCGAACCTTCATAAATGTAGTCGCCGAGATGGAAGACCAGATCGACATTCTCGCGCGCCATGTGCTCGTAAGCCGTGAAAAATCCGGTTTCAAAATGTTGGCAGGACGCCGCCGCGATTTTTAAAGGAGAAGTCTCCCCCGCCCCGCGCGCCGGGTCTTCGAGCGTGCGGGTCCGCCCCTGCGGGCTCATTTCGGAACCCACTTTGAAGTCGTAATGATACCAGCGATCGGGCTTCAAGCCCTGAAGTTCGACATGCACCGCATGCCCCCATTCCGGACTGGCGAGAAAGCGACCTTCGCGCACCACTTTTTTCATCCCCTCGTCCTCCGCCACCCGCCAGTGAACCCAAACCGACTCCGCCGGCATCCCGCCACCGGTCAGCGGCGAAGGAGCCAGTCGCGTCCAAATCACGAAGCCATCGTGGCTCGGATCACCCGAAGCGACCCCGAGCTGGAAGGGATAGGAAGTGAAAGAGGGACGGTTCCACACCGGCTCGCCACTCTGCAAGCTCTGCCCCATCGCCAGCGCCGCCAGCAGGGAGGCGGAGCTACCGATGAAGGAGCGCCGGGTTTTCTTGGGGGACTGCAAGGGATAAGTCGGAAGATCAATGGGCATTGGCATGTCGCCATCATCCCAGCGCAAAAAACCCCCTGAACGAAGCCCAGTTGTGTCACTCTCCCGTCACCGGAAAACGACTCGACAAATCCTCCAGCTTCAAATCACGCTCGGAACGCATCACGTAAACGATGTAAACCACGTCCTGCTCAATCCGGTGGAAAATCCGGAGGGGGCCGACGAGCATGTGCCGGTAGCGAGAACTTGGCAAATCATGCGGAACCGGGCACATTTCGGGAAAGCTCTCCAGAAGATCGGTCTTCGCGAACACCGCTTGCACCAAGCGCCGGGCCGCCAAGGGATCATCAAGCGCGATGTAATCCGCGATCCGATCCAAATCCTGCAAAGCAGGTTCCGCCCAGATTACTTGAGCCATCGTGACATCCGCTCCCTGGCTTCACTCTGAGGGACGACCCGCCCCTCGGAAACCGCTTTCTCCCCGAGCGCAATCCCTTCCAACAAGCTCATCCTCGCCTCCATGCGCTGGTAGCTCTCGACGTCCACCAAATAAGCCGCGGGAGTGCCATGTTGCGTGATTAAAATGGGTTCCCGAGCCGTGGAAATCTCGCTAATGAGCTCTGTCGCCTTGCGTTTTAAAGTCGTCACCAGTTCCGTTCTCACAAAGTGACACTAAAGTAGCACTCGGCGCATCGCAAGCTCTTTCCTCCGCGCCTTTTACAGTGCTTATACCAATGAGTGAAACTATCTGGTAAAATGGCTGAGTCGGTTTTCGAGGAAAATCAAGGCATGAGGCGCGCGTGGTGCGAGCACCACAAGCAACTAATAACGCCGATTATACCGAAAAACGGCCAGCTTTTTCAGGCAAGGCGTAGCCTGATACCCACAACATTTTAAAAAAAATCCATTATACCAGAGAGTTTTGCGAGTTGGTATTACTCTCCCGTCACCGGACTTTTTTTCGTCCGCCACTGCCGCCAGCGCCAGGCGAGTCGGAGGAAAAAGCCGAGACCGAAGAGTCCCGCCAGGAGGTATAGCCCGCCCTGCCACTCGCCCGGTCGGGCTTCCGCCTCCAAGCTCTCGGTCAAGGCCGCCAGGCGCGCGAAATAGGGCACCACTGCGAAGCCCAAACCGGCAAAAACGAGGGCGAGAGCGCCCAGCAACCAGTCGATCCGCCAGGAATGAGCCAGTCCCTCTTTCATTTCCCGATGCAGAAACTGCTGAAAATTTTCCCCAGCACCTCCTCGGTATCGACGACGCCCGCAATGTCCCCGATCGCCTCCATAGCCTCCCGGAGATCGACGGCCACCAACTCGCTTTCCCAGCCTTCTCTCAGGCCCCGCCGGGCCTCGCGCAACGAGCTTGACGCCCGCTGCAAACACGCTTGGTGACGGGCGTTCACGGCCACCGAGTGCATCCCCCAATGGCTTTCATCCAGCGAGAGAACCCGCGAAATCTCCGCCGTCAGCTCCGCCAAACCCTCGCCGGTCTCGCAAGACACCCGCAAGCCCTCCGCGCCCTGCCAGGACGGGTGTTCGGCATCGCATTTATTCAGGACGAGGAGATAGAGATCGGAAGAGCACACG
>JBNNED010000466.1:0-5222 GCA_050285825.1 Verrucomicrobiales bacterium
CGGAATCAGCTGTAAAGGCATAGACGGGAGCATGCAGTTGCCGAGAGGCATACTCCGCCACCCGACCGCCCGTCTTCGCGTCCCAGACCATGATTTTCGTATCATCACCCCGAGTCACCAAACTCTCTCCATCAGATGAAAACGCCAGAGAATTAGGCACCCCTGCATGACCGTCCAGCCTTGCCAGAGCTTCTGCACTCGCCGGATCAAACAACAGCACCGAACGCGAAAATCCTGTGCACAAGGCGAAGCGGGAACCATCTGGAGAAGCCCCCATCAGCTCGAACGCCCGGATTCTCATCGGAATTCGCCAGCGCAATTTTCCCGTCGGCAAATCATAAACCAACACCCCTCCCTCCGTTTGAGCCGACGCCAGCCAAGTGCCATTGGGGTCGAAACAAGCCGTCCTTGTTCGAAAACCCTCCACCTTGAACGCCCGCTCCAGCTCAAGCGGTCGCGTCCGCCAAAACTCCACTTCGCCTCTCTCCCGCACGAGCATCAATCGACCGTCAGAACGACAAAACTCCACCGCCGCCAGGCTCGATTCACTCGCCTCAAGTTGCCCCAAAAACGTGCCATCCGAGGTCTGATGCAGACGAATCGCTCCATCCGCCATCACCAAAGCCGCCAAATCACCCTCCGCACTCACCACCAAAGTCCGAGCCTCCCCCTCCAAAGGAAGCGACCAACCACTCGGCTGTGCTTCTCCCCGATCCGTCACATCCAGCCACTGGATCTTCTTCTCTTCCACTCCGAAAACACGCCGAATGGTATTGCGCAAATCCGCTTCCCGCTCCCTGTGCCTCAGCTCCACACCAATCACGTTCCCCCCATGCAACTCATTGACCATATATCCAAAAGAAACCAAATCCCCCGGCTGGATCCTCTCAAAACCCGGATGAGCCACCAAGGCTCTTAGCACTTCCCGCCATCCCTCCGGCTTGCGGCGGCGATACTCATCCACAAAGGACGATTGAACGCTCGAACCGCTCATCTCGGGCTCGTTTTCATGAAACCACGCCGCCACATACTCCGCCTCTTCCTCACCTCGTAAATCCAACAATGCTGCCATCGCCCGCGCTCGATCCCCACTCTGATGCGATCCGCCCCACTTCTCACACGCTTCTCGCAACCAAAAAGAGGCCTTCTCCGGCCGCACATCCGCTGCAGCGATGTAGCACTCCATATCATACAAAGCCCCCGCATCCTCCGGTCGAAAGAGACTCTTCGCATGACGCAGCACAAAGCGTCTTCCCTTATGCGGGGCATCCACTTTTGGATGCGTCAAGCCCGCCCGCGTGCCATCGCGTAAAAACGCCAACAATGATGCATCCGGTCCCAAGGCCTTGCCAGCTTCAATCAACTCCTCCCGCGTCCCCAACACCGTGTCTTCTTCCGAAACCATCATCGCCTCATCCGCCGCCAGGAAACCCAACCACGCCCGCAGCTCTGGAGGCCTCGTCGCAAGCACCTTCTCAAATTCCGCCAACTTGTCCTCGATTCCCCTCGGCACTGGTCGCGTCCCTTCCGTGACCCGCAGCAACAAAAACTCATACCACCCCAACCAATCCGGATTGTCCAAACGCGGCTTCGCCCATTCCTCAAAATCTTGGTTCGGATAAAAACCGATCATATCCAACATGATCTCAGCCCACTCTCCCACCGTCTTTTGCTCTATGAATGTCCTAGCGTTAAACTGTGCGATCTCCTCACGTGACAACAATTTTTTCAACTCAGTAACAGGAATCACCGACACCGTTTCCCGCTTCTGCGGAAACGCCTTCCCCTCATCCTTCAGGCGACCATGAATCACCCGAAAAGCCTGCGGATTCCCGCTCGCAAACAACTTCATCAAAGCCAAAGCCCTGACCCTCGGATCGGGATCCCCCGCCCGCTTTTTCAACTCCTCGAAATCCGCCTCAATCGCCATCAACTGATCAATCTGCGGCCAATCACCCGCCTTCTCCCGAACAGACCAAAATCCCCCCCTCATTGGACCGATTGAAATGCCCTCCGGGTGCTTCCCACCCGCGAACACAATATTCTCCGCATGAGCATCTGCTGCCTGATCAATCAGTTCCGCGATATCCACCCCACTCGCCCTCAAACTCTCCAAAGACAAAGTCCCAACGGAATCCTTCCCATCAGAAATAGCCCTCGGCCTACGGTCGTACAGAAAATCCTCCAACTTCACAGTCCCAAACTCCGCCGCCAGCTCCTCCCACTCATCACCCGCCGCCGAAGACAGGCCCAGCCAAGCTTGCGCCATGAGCAATATCAAAAAAACGCCTTTCCCAGCCATCATCCCTTCTAACTTTTCACCCTCAACTCGTCAATCCTCCATCAAATCAGTGCCCCTCAGCGAGATCAGCGCTCAATCTCGCACGAGGATCTTCATTTCATCGGAGTTCGCCTTCAGTTCGGGCGCGTACATCGCTTCCGCGCGAGTCGGCAAGGCGCTGAATTTCCCCGGAATTTCCGCACGCAGGCGGTAACTCAGGTTATGCCGACCCCGGGGCAGGTTCTGCACGAAGAGCGACACTTTTTCGTCGCGCAGCTCCATGTAGGCACCGAGCCCTTTCGCGTTGTAACCGCTCCGCACTTCGACCGCTTCCAAGCCCGCCGCTTTCCAGTCTTCAAAGAGAAGATACTCGTAATCATTCTTGCTCTCGATGCTCAGCTCGACCTCCACCAGGTCCCCACTGCGCAGCTCGTCGCCTTCCTGCAACAGAACGCGCTCGAAGCCGCCCGCCTTCTCCCGCACCAGCCCGCCACGCGCATCGGGGACGAGATTTTCCCCTTTTTTCGGCTCCAGTTTATAAAAACGCCGCTCGACCTTCACTTCCAGCCCCGCCTTTTGCAAATGATCTTCCAGCGTGAAGACCTTCAGCCAAGCGTTCACGTAAAGCGGCCCCGCGCCCTTCTTCCGCACCTCGATTTCGTGCGCCCCGCCGGTCAGGACATCGCCCGCCACTCGCACCGTTTTCTCGCTCGTGAAGAGATTTTCCGGCGTCAATTTCTCCGTCTTCACGAGCTTGCCGTCGATGAGAATTTCGACTTCCAGCTCCGCCGCCGCTTCCCCGCTCGCGCGCAGGAAATCGCCCAGGGCCTCCAGACAATAAGCCGTGTCGCGCGTTGACTTCCAATACGTTCCGCCCTTCCGGTTATTGACGAGATACTTCGCCAGCCCCGCCGCCTGTGGGCTCTCCGGCTTCACCGCCGCGAGCAGCTTGAGATACCAGGCCTGCGCTTCAATCTCCCCGCCATACCAGAACCACCAATAGCCCCGGTTCGGCAGCTCCAGCCAGGCCGTCTGGTTCTCCTCATCGAGCTGCAGAAACTGCTCGATATTTCGCAGCACGGCATCGCGCCGCTCGACCTGCCCGACCCGATGCAACTCCAGTCCCAGCAAGCACTTGGCGTAGACAGGCAAGTTCACTTTATCGCGGAAAAGGAAGTCGCGCATGGCCGCGTTTTCCACCCCGGCCTCGCCCAGCAAACGCCGGATGAGGGCGTCGAGCGCGTCCGCCGACTTCTTCCGCTCCTTCGCCTTCCCATTTTCCCAATTCCGCAAGCGTTCGAGCTCTCCCGTTTCATGCTTTTCGAGCCACGCCACCCCCCGCTGCATCATCTCCTCCGGCACCGCCGCCCCGTGGCTTTTCGCCAAAAGCAAGCCATGCACGACCACCGCCGTCGTGTGCGGATACGAGCGCTCGCCAAAGGCCGAAAACCAGCCCCAGCCGCCATCGCTATTCTGATCCTCCGCCAGCTTCGCAATGCCTTCCCGCTCCATCTTCGCGACCTCCGCTGCGTCCCACACCGGATTCCAGCCCCCCTCCCGCTTCCGCCGCAGTTCCTCCGCGCCGCCACCGGGCAGATTTTGCGGATTGAGCCCCTCCCGCGCCGTCTTCACCGCCGCCAGATCGACCTGTAAATCCTCCAGCAAATCACGCACCACGACCGTCGGCACGAAGCGGTTCAGCGTCTGCTCGGTGCAGCCGTAAGGATAACGCGCCAGGTAAGGGAGGGCCTCGACCATCGCCACGGCCACACTCGGCGCATAACGCACGATCAACTCACTCTCCGCCGCCCGCCGCTTCTCCGGCACTTCAAAGGGAATCCGCGCCGACTCCTGCCCGCGCCCCAGGGCCACGCTGAACGACTCCGTCCGCTCCATCCCGTGAATGAAGACCGGAAAACGCATCTCCATCGCGTCCGCATCATCCGCCGCCACCGCCTTCACCCGCACCGTCGCCTCCCCCTCGCCGCGCGTCCGCACCGTCCAATCGACCCGACTCTCGCCTCCCGGCGCGATCGCCACCTCGCGCGCCTCCGCGCTTTCATTTTCCAACAAGCCCCCGTCCAGCTCGAGCGAGACGCGCACTTCCTTAGCCTCCTCGTGGTAATTGTGAACAATCGCGCTCAGCGTCACCTCGTCTTTCTCGACAAAAAAGCGCGGTGCCTGCAGGCGCACCAACAAGTCCTTACTCGTCACCACTTCCGCGCTGCCCTCGCCCACCCGCGTCCCCGCGCCCAGCGCCCAGACCCGCACCTTCCAGGTCGTCAAATTATCCGGCATCTCCAGCTCGATTTCGGCCTCGCCGCGTTCGTCCGTTTCCAGCTCGCCCACCCACTTCAGCAAATCCGCGAACTCCGAGCGCACCATCACTTCCGGCTCTCCTCCTTCCGGTTCCGCCAAGGCCATTTCCGACATCGCAGAATCCGCCTCCATCGCCGGAGCCGCCATCGGCATGACCGCGCCCGCCGACTTCCGTGCCGTCAATTCCATGCCTCCCATGGCCGCCCCGAGAACCGCCCCTTCTTGTCTGGGCGCGAATTCCGGACCACCAAACAAACCCAAATTCCGCATGATCTCCTGCCCTTCCTTCACCAAATGCCCGCCGCTCTGATTCTGCGATGTCCGCCCGCCCCGCGCGTAGTAGTGCCGCTTCCAATCCCAGAAATAGGGCATCATCCCGGGCACGTTGCTCCCCCCGGAGATGTACTCCAGGCTCTTGTCATAAACCGTCACCACGGCCTGCCCCTGAAAAGGCTGGCCCGCCGCGTCCCGCAGGCGCACGCGTAGTTTCGTCTTCTCCCGCGGCTTCAGTTTCTCCGCCGCCGGCTCCACCTCCACCTGCAATTGCCGCGTCTCCGGCGGCAAAACGATCTCGCGCGTGACCCGCTGCAGCCCTCCCTTGCGCAGCACCAGTCCCTCCAGG
>JBNNED010000467.1:0-5479 GCA_050285825.1 Verrucomicrobiales bacterium
GCTGGAGCCTGCACTTTGGGCTCGTCTTGTGGCTGCGTGGGTCTCTCCGGTGGCTTTTCAGCGACTGCCCGGGGCTTGGGTGGAGATGTGTCGACCGCGAGGGCTGCGGCGGTTTCTCTCTGCCGGGGGTTGGGCGTGACGCCTTCGGGATACGGAGAGGTGACTTTTTCCGCCGGAGCCTCATTCGAGCCGGACACGCTGACGGGAGCGATGCGCGGTTCCGGGGCGGCGGTGTAGCCCGCGTCATCCGCATTCACCAGCTCGGCAGCCTCTGGCTCGCCCGTGCCTCCAGCCGGGAGAGGCTGGGGCTGGGTGGTGAGCGGTTGATGGCAGGATGCCAGGAGCGAGAGCAGGCAGAGACAGGAGTGGAAGCGGCTCATGGGTCGACGAGTGATGGAGGGGGAGGGAGAATCACTTTCAGCGGGGCATGACGGCCGCTTCGTGCTCTTCTTCCATCCGTTCCAAGTCGTATTTTTCCTTGGCGATGACACGGATGAGTTTTGGCAGGGTTGCCTCCCAGTTGTCGAGGATTTCCTTTGCCCGACCGGATCCCGTTTTTTCGAGGTGGGTTTCGATGAGGCCTTTGAGCTCGGCGATGTCCTGGCTGCGCTTGACCGGCAGGGCCACGATCATCTCGGGGTTGATGCGGGACTGGAACTGGCCGTCGATGTCGTAAACGTAGGCCGTGCCACCGGACATGCCGGCGCCGAAGTTCTTCCCGGTGAGACCGAGGATGGCGATGAGGCCGTTGGTCATGTATTCGCAACCGTGGTCACCCACGCCTTCGACGACGGAGGTCGCTCCGGAGTTTCGCACGCAGAAGCGTTCGCCCGCGCGGCCGTTGACGTAGAGCTCGCCGCCGGTCGCTCCGTAGAGGACGGTGTTGCCGACGATGGAGTTCTTGGCGGGGATGAAGTCCGGGTGGATGGTTTCCGGCGGCATCACGGAGATCGTGCCTCCGGCCATGCCTTTGCCGACGTAGTCGTTCCCCTCGCCAATGAGCTTGAGGTTCATGCCGCCGCAGAGGAAGGTGCCGAAGGATTGGCCGGCCGTGCCGCGGAAGGTGAGGTTGACGCTGCCCGCCGGGAGTCCGTGATTGCCGTGGACTTCAGCAATGCGACCGGAGACGCGCGTGCCGAGGTTCCGGTCGGTGTTGACGACGCGGTATTCGCCTGAGAAGGGACCGCGATCGAGGAGTTGGGCGGCGGGGTTTTCCTCCGCGCCGGTGCCGGTGTGCTGGCGCAGTTCCTCGAGGATGGTGAGGTCGATGGGATCTTCCTGCACGCCGGTGTTACGGTCTTGTTGGCAGGTGCGCGCGTCTCCCTCGCCAGCCGTGCTCTTGAGAACGGCGGAGAGGTTGAGGGTGTTGGCCTTGTGGTGATCGGGGACCTCGCGTTGTTGGAGGAATTCCGGATGGCCGATGAGCTCGTCCATTTTGCGGAAGCCGAGGGAGGCCATGATCTCGCGGGCCTCGTTGGCGACGCCCATCATGAAGTTGACGACGTGCTCCGGCGTGCCTTTGAACTTGGCGCGCCATTTCGGGCTGGTCGTGGCCACGCCGACCGGGCAGTTGTTGAGGTGGCACTTGCGGACGTAAACGCAGCCCATGGCGATCATGGCGATGGTGCCGAAGTTGAACTGCTCGGCTCCGAGGAGAGCGGCGATGATGATGTCGCGTCCGTTGCGCAGGCCGCCGTCGGTGCGGAGGGTCACGCGGGAGCGCAAGTTGTTCATGACGAGGACTTGCTGGGCTTCCGAGATGCCGAGTTCCCAGGGGAGACCGGCGTGCTTGGTGGAGGAAAGCGGGGAAGCGGCGGTGCCGCCGTCGTGTCCGGAAATGAGGATGTTATCGGCGCAGGCTTTGGCCACCCCGGCCGCGATCGTGCCCACGCCGGACTCGGCGACGAGCTTGACGGTCACTTTGGCCTTCGGGTTGATCTCTTTCAGGTCGTGGATGAGCTGGGCGAGGTCCTCGATGGAGTAAATGTCGTGATGCGGCGGCGGCGAGATGAGCTGGACGCCGGGCTGGGTGTTACGCAGGCGGGCGATGAGGGAGTTCACCTTGTGGCCGGGGAGCTGGCCGCCCTCACCGGGCTTGGCTCCCTGCGCCATCTTGATTTCCAGCTCGTCGCAGTTGACGAGGTAGTGCGCGGTGACGCCGAAACGGCCGGAGGCGACCTGTTTGATGGCGGAGCGGGCGAGGTCGCCGTTGGGCCATTCCGTGAAGCGGGCGGGGTCTTCGCCACCTTCGCCGGAGTCGGATTTTCCGCCGAGGCGGTTCATCGCAATGGCGAGGGTCGAGTGCGCTTCGGGTGAGAGGGCCCCGAGTGACATCGCGGCGGTGGTGAAGCGTTTGACGATCTCTTCGGCGGGTTCGACTTCATCAAGCGGGACGGGAGTGCGACCCTCCGTTTTGAATTCGAGCAAGTCCTTGATCGTGATCGGGTTGTTGTCGAGAGAGGCCTTGACGTAGTCGTCGTAGTCCTCGGCTCTGCCGGATTTGACGAAGGTGTGGAAGTTTTTGATGACTTCGGTCGTCAGCGCGTGGCGCTCACCGGATTTGCGGAAGCGGTTGTAGCCGGGATCGCCGAGATCCAGGGTGTTTTGACCTGCTTCGGGTTCCACGCTCCACGCTGCTTTGTGGCGGATGAGCGATTCTTGCGCGATTTCCTTGAAGCCGACGCCCCCGATGCGGGAGTGCGTGCCCGCGAAGGCGAAATCGACGACCTCTTTGCCGATGCCGAGGGCCTCGAAAATCTGGGCGCCCTGGTAGGAGTTGAGGACGGAGATGCCCATTTTCGACATGATCTTCAGGAGGCCTTTTTCAAGGGCCTTGCGGTAATTCGACATCGCTTTCTCCGGTGTGATGCCGTCGAGTTTCCCTTTGCTGTCGCTGGCCACGATTTGGCGCACGGTGGCGTAGCCAAGATACGGGCAAACGGCGGTCGCACCGAAGCCGAAGAGGCAGGCGATCTGGTGGGTGTCGCGGGCTTCGCCGGTATCCACAACGAGGGAGGCGCGCAGGCGTTTGCGGGCGCGGATGAGGTGGTGGTGGACCGCACCGGTGACGAGGACGGAGGGGATGGGGACGCGTCCGGCGGAGGTGTTGCGATCGGAGAGGATGAGGATTTCCACGCCTTCATCAACGGCTTTCTCGGCGTAGGCGCAGAGCTTGTCGAGGGTGGACTTCAGGCCGAAAGAACCGTCGGCAGCGTCCCAGGTGGCGTCAATGACGAGGCTGGGGAAGCCGTGTTCGCTGCGGTTTTTGATCTGGTCGAGCTCTTGCTCGAAGAGGATGGCGGACTCCAGGCTGAGGATGCGGGCGTGCTCAGGGGTTTCCTTGAGGAGGTTGCGCTCCGGGCCGAGGCCGGCGCCGAGGGTCATGACCGTCCACTCGCGGATGGGGTCGATGGGCGGGTTGGTGACCTGGGCGAAGAGTTGTTTGAAGTAGGTGAAGAGGAGGCGGGGGTACTTCGAGAGCGGGGCGAGCGGGATGTCGTCGCCCATCGAGAAGACCGCTTCCTGGGAGCCTTTGATCATTGGCGGGAAGACCATGTCGAGGTCTTCGGCGGTGACGCCGTGCGTGACCTGGTGGCGGGAGAGGGTGAGGGCGTCGAAGTCCTCGGAAGGGACGTGGGGGTCGGCCGAGACGAATTTTTTCAACTCCACGCGGTTCTCGTCAATCCACTGGGCGTAAGGCTGTTGGGCGGCGAGTTTTTCTTTGATTTCGCGGTCGTAGAGGAGTTCGCCGGTGGCGGTGTTGGCGCTGAGCATCTGACCGGGGCCGAGACGTCCGCGACGGATGATTTTTTCGTCGGGCAGGGTCACGGCACCGGATTCCGAGCCGATGTAGAGGAGTCCGTCGCTCGTGAGGGCGTAGCGGGAGGGGCGCAGGCCGTTGCGGTCGAGGGAGGCGCAAATTTTCGTGCCGTCGGTGTAAACGAGGCCGGCCGGGCCGTCCCAGGGCTCGGAGAAAGAACGGTTGTAGTTGAAGAAGGCGCGGACGCGTTCGGAGATCTCGAGATCGTGTCGGAAGGCCGGGGGGACGAGCATGCACATGGCGTGTTCGAGGCTGCGACCGGAGAGGACGAGAAGCTCGAGGGCGTGGTCGAGGGAGGCGGAATCGGACTCGCGGTGGGAGAGGAGGTTTTTGAGGAGTTCGACGTCGTCACCCCAGATTTCCGACTCGTAGAATTCTTCGCGGGAAGCCATCCAGTTGCGGTTGCCGCGCACGGTGTTGATTTCCCCGTTGTGGCACATCATGCGGAAGGGCTGGCCGAGGGGCCAGGCCGGGAAGGTGTTGGTCGAGAAACGTTGATGGTAGAGGGAAATGCCGGTCTGGAAGTCCGAGTTCTGGAGGTCGCCGTAGAAGGCGCGCAGGGCGGCCGGCATGGCGAGGCCTTTGTAGGAAATGAGGCGGCTGGAGAGCGTCGGGATGTAGAAATTCTCGGCCTCGTCGAACTCGCGCTCGATTTCGCGGCGGCAGAGATAGAGCTGGCGCTCGTAGTGGTCGGAGTCCCAGTCGGCGGGTTTCTGGAGGAGGAGGTGGCCGATTTCCGGGCGGGATTTTTGGGCAATGGCACCGAGGGCGTCGGGATCGACGGGGACTTCCCGCCAGCCGATGACTTTGATGCCGCGTTTGCTGATGGCGGATTCGGCGAAAGATTTGATCTGGGACCGGGCGGCGGAGTCGTCGGCCGGAAAGAAGAAGACGCCGACGGCGAGTTCGCTGTCATCGGCGAGGGTGGCACCGAGTTTTTCGGCGGCGGGGCGGAAGATAGGGTAGGGGATCTGGCAGAGGATGCCGGAGCCGTCACCTGTTTTGCCATCGGCATCGACGGCACCACGGTGGGTCATGTTGCAGACGGAGGTGAGAGCGTAATCGACGATCTGGTAGCTGCGTTTTCCTTCGAGGTGGGCGATGGCGCCCATGCCGCAGTTGTCGCTTTCGTTGTCCCATTGGTGGAGGCTGCCTTGGGAGTTCGGGGTGAGTGAGGAATGATATGGGTTCATGCTGCTGGAAAGTGCTGGGCTCCTAGTCCTGAACTCGGCTCAGCGGAGCTGTGTAAGCAGATTGCTTGCCGAGTGGGGGCGCACGTTAAGCCGAATTGACGGAAATTGCCAAGATTGAAATTTGATTCGGCGTCGGGACTTGGGAAAATGAATGGAAATTTTCCGAAATATCGGGCGAGGGAGCGCGGTAGATAACTTTTTTTCGAGGGATGGCAAGCTTACGGTTGATGGATTTGCCAATCTGTGGTTAGAGTGTCCGCCCCCGCTTCACCGGGCCGCTCATCGGAAGATGGCCGGTCCGCTCCCCCCCGGAGTAAGAGTCCTTCAACAGAGTCCTTTATCGAACTTAGAACAGATTATGTCTTCAGGAATGTCTTCATTGAACCCGGATCGCGCGACGCTGAACTTTCTTAACAGCTTCCCCGAGCAGGTGCGGCAGGCTGGCGAGGAATAGATCGGAAGAGCG
>JBNNED010000468.1:0-5029 GCA_050285825.1 Verrucomicrobiales bacterium
GCCCACCGTGGCATCCATCATCCTCATCATCAGCCTCATCCCCCTCCTCCTCGCCCTCGCCGCGCGGCACTTCTTCTACACGCGCCCGATGCGCCGCCTCGGCCAGAGCGAAATCAGCCTGAGCGCCCGGGAGCTCGCCCGCCGCGTCCTCGACCGCGCCGGAGCGAAAGAGACCGCCATCACCGAAAAACGCCGTCTTTTCATCCCTCTCAGCGCCAAAAACGTCCTCTTACAAAGCCAGAAAGCGGCCTCGAAGAAAGCCGGTGATGTCGCCAACGCCGCCCACCTCGCCGGGCTCATCCTCCTCGCCCGACGCGAAGAAAAACCCGTCGTCTGGCGCACCAGCACCGTCAAATTCGGCTGGTCCTTCCCCGCCTTCACCCTCCTCATTCTCGCCTTCGCCATGGTCGTGAAGGCCGTCCCCTTCAAAATGGGCTTCGCCCTCGTCGCCCTCTCCTGCGCCTTCGCCTCTTTCAGCCTCTGGCTCACGATGAGCGTGGAACGGAATGCCGCCCGCGCCACCGCACGCCTCCTGGAAGAAAGCGCGCTGCTTCCCCGACGCGAAGAGGCGGAAAAAGTCGCCCTCCTCGTCCGCGCCCAAGCGTGGAAACGCCTCCTCCCCGGCCTCCTTCAGTGGCTCGGCAAGGAGTGAGTTCGGTAATGAAAATTCTCAGCGACGGCGACGCCCCAAGGCGCTCAGCGAGAGGAGGGAAAGAACGAGAGCGGAAGGCTCTGGGATGGGACTTGTGACAAAGGCGAAGTCATCCATGACCATGAACTCGCTGCCGGAAATCGTGATCTGCTTGATCGCTTTGCCAGCTTCCGCTTGGAAGCCGAAAAAGGTGTCTGGCCCCGAACTGGGCGAATCAAGGTAACTCGAGGGGCTCGCGGTATTCGCACCCACGCTGTAATTTGAAATGACACTGAAGGTCGTGTCGTCATGATACACGCCGGAAATCGTGACCGAGCGGGCAGAGCTTCGCGCCAAAATCGTCAGTCCGAAGGAATCGAGATAGACATTATCAAAATTCAAAATCGTGCCCGGACCATTAAACAAACGGTAATATTCCCCACCGGAAATGGGCGTCGCGCCAATGGCGTTCACCGCATCCATGCTGATGCCGCTGCGCGTACCGCCCCCGCCAGTCACGACATTCAAAGTGTTCGCCCCGCCGTTATAAGACACATTCCAGCCCGCATCGCCATCGTCAGTCACCCCGCCGGCACGCTCGAAATCGACCACCCCGCCCGTTCCCGCCGTAAAAGCGCTCGCCACGAGCGTGGTGTAAGCTGCTGCCGACAAGACGGTTCCGGAGGCATCGACGACATTGGCATTGCTCGTCTCGTCATAAGTCTGCACCGCCGTGAGATTGACCACGGCCGCGCTCGCGGGAGTGACACAAGCGAGGACACAGGGAAGGGAAACGATCAGGGACTTCTTCATAACAAGAAGAAAGTAAGCCCCTCGCTCCACGCGTCAATATTAAACTTTCTTGAACGCTCCCGTTGAATCACCAAAACGATCTTCCTGACAACCAAACTCGTGCAGGAGTCGCAGGTGGAGATTCGAGAGTGGCACATCGCCACCCAGATCGCGGAATTCGCCCGGTGCAAAGGCTCCGCCGCCCTGACCGGCGAGAATGATCGGCAGGTTGTCGTTATTATGCCGGTTACCGTCGCCCAGGCAGCTGCCATAGACGATCATCGAGTTGTGCAAGACACTCTTACCGTCGACATCTTCCGTGTTCTTGAGGCGGTCGAGGAAGTAGGCGAAGTTCTCCATGTAGAACTTGTCGATGCGAGCGATTTTTTCCAGCTTGTCCTGATTTCCCTGGTGGTGGGAGAGGCTGTGGTGACCTTCGGAAACGCCGATGTCCTTGAAGCTGCGGTTGCTGCCCTCGTTGCTCATCAGCAGGGTGCTCACCCGCGTGGAATCGGTCTTGAAGGCCAGCACCATCATGTCCATGAGGAGGCGGAGCTGTTCCTGGAAGTTGTCCGGCTTCCCACTCGGAGCGGGCACACCGGGATCGACCGGCAAGCCGAGTTCCTCGGTCTTTTCAATCTGCTTTTCAATCTCCCGCACGCCGGTGAGATACTCGTCGATCTTCTGCTGGTCATTCCGACCCAGGTGACGGTGCAGCGCTTTGGCGTCCGCCGCGATGAAATCGAGCATCGACTTCTTGGAAGCAAGCCGCTGGCCAAGGCTTTTCGCCCGTTCCTCCGCGTTACCGGCCCCGAAAAGACGCTCGAACACCGCACGCGGATTCGACTCCGGCGTCATCGGCTGCGTCTCAGAACGCCAGGACAAATTATACTGGTAAGCGCAGGAGTAACCGGAGTCGCATTGACCCGACTTCCGCACGCCTGCCGTGGAAAGCTCGAGAGAAGAAAGCCGCGTGTGATCTGCCGCCGCCATCGCCGCGATCTGGTCCACGGAAATGCCCAGGCGGATGTCCGCCCCGGCCGTTTTACGCGCCCGCACGCCGGTGAGGAAAGTGGCGTTGCCCCGCGCGTGGTGCCCCGGACCGTCGGGCCCGGATGTGGCGTTCTTGTGCTCGAAGCCTTTGAAGGACTGAAGATCATCACGGAACTTCTCAATCGCCCCGAAGGTCTCCGCCGCCTTGTAGCCCTTGCCAAATTTTTCCGGCCACCAGTTTTTCTGGTTCACTCCGTTTGGCACGTAAAGATAGGCCATGCGCAGGGGCGCGCCGCTCGCGGTGGTGGCAATCGCGCGGGACTCGATGCCCGCAGCCAGAAGAGGCCGCATCGATTCAAGAGCAGGGAGCGCGACAGCCGCGCCCAAGCCACGGAGAAAACCGCGTCGGGTGGAGGTGATTGAGGAATGTGCCATGGTAGGATGGAACGAATGAAAGGGGCAAAAGTTGTCAAAAATCCGCCGAAAAGCGCGGATGGTCTCGTGCGGACAGGCTGAAATTAACGAACTTGCCAGCTTTCGTCAAAGAAATCAGCCGCGATGACCCGCCCCGGCAATTTGCCATTCAAAGGCACGCTCAGGTCGATCAAGGCCCAGTCAGGCAGGTGCGGATTTTGCAAGCTGTTGTTTTTTTCGTCCTCCCGGAAGGTCAGTCCGCTGTTAAGGACGAGGTATTTTTCCGGGTTGAGCGGGTTGGGATAAACCATCGCGCACACGGCCTGTCCCGCCTCATGACTGGCTTTGCCCAGGGCGATTTTTTCCTCCGACCAGCTCAGCGGAAGATCCGGCAAAACCTTGGCTAGAAGTGAGTTACCCGAAGGGTCTCCCCAAAGGATGAGGTGATGCTTCGCGATGTCTTCAGCCGTCACTTCCGAAGCTTTTTTCACCCGCACGTCACCACGCATGAGGTAGCGCCAGCGGTCGATCTGATAAGCGCTTTCCACCGCGACCCACTCGGCGACGGCGTCCGTGGCGCACTTCCCGTCCGGCATCACGTAGAGGAAAGAATCGGTGAAGGCGTCGTCGATCGGCCCCTGCAGGCCCGGTTTTTTCCGCAAGGTCTCAGCGGGCGCGCCGAAACTCCAGCCTTGCGCGGTTTTCACGAGATCGAGAGACGCCCCACCGGACGCAGCGGGGAGTTTTTGGCCATCGATCTCGACGATGATCCCGGCGGGAAATTTCTCACCCGTCCGAGAGCGCAAGGTGAGTGAACGCACGTTTTTCGTCGTCAGAGTCACCTTTTGAGCCTCGGGAATCGGCGCGGAAAGCGCAGCGTCCACCCGGCTGTCCTGCCAGTGCTCATCCAGACCGGTCACGTGCAGCCAGTAGAGGCCGGGGTAGGCGAGCGTTTTCGTCTGAAAACTGACCGTGAGGGGATCTCCCGTGGGGACTTCAGCGACTTTTTCCCGGATCCAGGCGACGAGTTCCCCTTGTGTTTTTTCTTCGTAGACATGCTTCGCGCCCGGGCCGATGAAGTGCTTGAGTTCCAGCCCTTCGCGCTTGAGCACGCGCTCCATGATTTCCGCCGCCTCACGCTGCCCGTCGATTTCACCGCTGTAGGCCACGACGGGGACATTGAGCAGGTTCCGCGCGTAGTCCGGGACGTCGTTTTGACCCCAGAGGAGTTTTTCATACCACGGCAGAGCGGCCACGGCCTCGTCGCTGAGATTGGTGAACTCCCGTACCTCGACGTAGCCCGCCCCGGCGTGCACCATCGTCCACAAATCAGTGTGATGTGCCCCGATCATCCAAGCCCCGCCACCGCCCATGGAAAAGCCCGCCAGCACAAGACGATCCGGGTCAATGAGCTCCTCCTCGACCAAGAGACGCCGCACCGCGAGGACGTCCACTTCCCCCGCATTTTTCGTCCCCACGCAGTAGCGCCCCCACGGGTGGATGATCACTTCGTTCTCCAACTGAAATTTCTCGCTCGCTTTCATCCGTTTGGCGATAAAATGCAGGTCCGTGCGCGTCTCCCCGCGCCCCTGTAACCACATCCACGCGGGCACTTTTTTCTTCCCCGCCAGGGCCTCCGGAATCTCCAGTCCGAAGGGCAAGGCCGCGCCATCGACCTCGCTGTAGTAACCGCGGACCACGTAGCCGGACTGCTTCAGCCACGGAAATTCCCCCTCTTTCAGCGCGGCAATTCGCGCCCGCGCCTCGACCAAGAGCTTACGCGCATCCGCAACATCTCCCTTCTTGTAAAACTCCGTGTAATCCAAGGCATAACGAATCGCCTTCAGGAAAATCTCGGCATTGGCATTCTGCGGATGATGCGGCAACTGCGCGAAAGCAGCCTCCGCTTCCGCCAATCCACGCGCCAACTCCGTCCGCTGTTCCTCGGTGATCTGATCACCCACCTTCGGGAAGGCCCGCTTGGGAGCCTCCTGCCGCGCCTCTCCCGCCATCACCTGCGCACACCAAAGCCCGATCATCAGTAAAAAAACTTTCATCCCCGCCCGATACCCTGGAAAAGACGGTTTTTTATCAAAAGGCCGCTAAAAGTAAAACGAAGCCAGCCTTGCCAGCCCCCGCCCCTTCCACTTAAAGTGGGTGACGTGAACAGGGGAACCCACAGTCACTTACCCAGCCCTC
>JBNNED010000469.1:0-7725 GCA_050285825.1 Verrucomicrobiales bacterium
TTTTTACTCAATTCGCCGCTCGCCAGCAGCGCCCGGCCGGTCACGACATGATCGCTTCCATGCGCTGTCGCAACAAGGAAAGGAAGTGCTCTTCTGGCAAGGAAAGGGTTTTCGTTCTGCGCCGATAATAGCCCCAGCGGCGACGCGGAGCCGGGTCGATCTCGATTTTCACCAGACTTCCTTCGGCCAGTTCTCGAGCCGCCACCCAGGGCGCGACGACCCCCACGCCCATGCCGAGTTTCGTCATTTCCTTGATCGCCTCCATATTGCCAATCGCCATCGAGGCCCGTTGCTTGATCCCCTCCTCCGCCAGAAAGCGACGCAGAATGGTCACCGTTTCCGAGACGCGACCGTAGATGATATAATCAACCCGCCCGTAATCTTCTTTCGTCTGCGGGGGAGCCTCAGCCCATGGGTGATCCGGGGGGACGATGAAGCAGAGATGATCCGACACGAGAGGGGTGAATATAAAATCCGTACTCACCGCGGCGCTCTCCATACCGATGCCCAGATCGATTTTTCCGGCATCCAACAAGGTCAGCAGCCTGATCGTATTGCCAGGCGACACCGAGACCTCGCAGCGCGGTTGGTCCCGACGAAACTCCAGCATCGTCGTCGGTAAAACATACTGGCAAATCGAATCCGTCGCGCCCGCCCGCACCGCTTGATAACCCCATTTTTGCAGGGTTTCGATCTTGATGACCGAGCTCTCCAGCTCGTGCCGCGCGCGCTTCGCATGATGCAGGAAGACCTCGCCGTAAGGCGTGAGGATGCATTTCTTGCCCAATCGTTCGATCAAAGGACTCCCGAGTTGTTTTTCGAGGGACTTGATGGAATGGCTCACCGCGGACTGCGTGACCTGCACCCGCTTGGCCGCGGCGGTGAACGAACGCGTCTGCTCCAGCGCGATGAAAATGCGTAACTGTCGGATATCCGGTAAACTCTCCATTTCGTTTCTCCTTGCCATGAGCAGAACTCATACCAGCCCCCCTCTTTTCCCCGCAACGAGCCCCTCATCCATGAATCCGACTCATCAAAAGCATCGTTCTTCCCTACGCGCCGTGGCATGTCCCTTGCTCGTTTTTCCGACATGGAAAATTCCAAAATCCAACTCCACAAACTGCAAGACCCGAGCATCCGTACCCTTCACATCTCGTGGATCGCCTTCTTCATCACCTTTGTCGTCTGGTTCAACCACGCTCCCCTCGGCAACATCATCAGCGAGGCCTTCGACCTCACGAAAGCCCAATGGAAAGCCCTCCTCATCCTCAACGTCGCCCTGACCATCCCCGCCCGGGTCATCGTCGGGATGCTCGTGGATAAACTCGGGCCGCGCAAAACCTACAGCGCCCTGCTCATGGCCTCCGGCCTCCTCTGCGCCTGGTTCGCCTCCGCGCAAAGCTATGAACAACTCGCCCTCGCCCGCTTCGCCATGGGCTTCGTCGGAGCCGGCTTTGTCATCGGCATCCGCATGGTCGGCGAGTGGTTTCCCGCCCGCCAGGTCGGCCTCGCCGAAGGCATCTACGGTGGCTGGGGGAACTTCGGCTCTGCCGCCGCCGCCATGAGCCTGCCCACCCTCGCCGCTCTCTTCGGAGGCGAAAACGGCTGGCGCTACTCGCTCTACTGCACCGCCGCCATCGCCTTCGCCTACGGCATCTTCTACTACCTCGTCGCCCGCGACACCCCGAAAGGCGCCACATATTTCAAACCGAAAAAAAGCGGCGGCCTGGAAGTCAGCACCCCCCGTGACTTCTACTTCCTCCTCCTCATGACGATCCCGATGTATCTTGCCCTCGCCCTGCTCGCCTGGAAACTCTCCCCCTCCGGCGTCGCCCTGCTCGGCCAGACCGCCGTCAACATCATCTACTTCCTCCTCGCCGCCCTCTTCGCCTTCCAGGCCAGCCAAATCTACCGCGTCAACAAAAGCATGCTCAAAGAAGGGGGCGTCCCCGAGATGGTCCGCTTCAAATTCAAACAAGTCGCCATCCTCGACCTCAACTACTTCGTGACCTTCGGCTCGGAACTCGCCGTCGTCTCCATGCTCCCCTTCTTCTTCATGGATACCTTCGGTCTGAGCGGCGTCCAAGCCGGCCTCCTCGCCTCCGGTTTCGCCTTCATGAACCTCGTCGCCCGCCCCTCCGGAGGTCTGATCAGCGACCGCTTTGGGCGCCGACGCAGCATGCTCATCTTCATGGTCGGACTCGCCACGGGCTACTTCATCATGAGCCAAATCGGAGCCACCTGGCCCATCTGGCTCGCCGTCCTCTCCACCATGCTCTGCTCCTTCTTCGTCCAATCCGGCGAAGGCGCCGTCTTCGCCATGGTGCCCCTCGTCCAGCGCCGCATGACCGGCCAGATCGCTGGTATGGCCGGAGCTTATGGCAATGTCGGAGCCGTCGTCTTCCTCACCATTTTCTCCTTTGTCGATGCCTCGACCTTCTTTATGATCATCGCCGCCTCCAGCTCCATCGGCTTCATCGCCACCCTCTTCCTTGATGAACCCCAGGGCCACATCGCGGAAGTCATGCCCGATGGCTCCGTGGAAATGATCGAGGTCGCCTAATACCAAATAACCGCCATGTCCGCTCCCCGTCCCGCCTCCGATGCCACCCTCCGCATCGAGGCCGGCCAACACAGCATTGCCGGAGCCAAGAGCCGGAACGACGACTGCTGCGGCGTGCGCGCCCCCTCGGGCACCCCCCTCCGCCACAAAGGCATCGCCGCCGTCATCGCCGATGGCGTCAGCGCGGCCAGTTTTGGCAAAGAAGCCGGCGAAATGTGCGTTCAGGGCTTTCTCTCGGATTACTACAGCACGCCAGACACCTGGACCGCCAAAACCTCCGCCCAACGCGTCCTCGATGGACTCAACCGCTGGCTCTACAGCCAAAGCCACCACGCCGGACTCCACCAGGAAAAAGGCTACGTCTCGACTCTCAGCGCCCTCATCCTCCGCTCGCGCACCGCCCACCTCTTCCACATCGGCGACACCCGCATCTACCGCCTGCGCGACCGACGAATCACCCAGCTCACCCACGACCACAGCTCCCTCCTCTCCCCCGGCACCAGCCAACTCACCCGCGCCATGGGACTCGACCTCCACCTCCAGGTCGATTACCACGAATGCGCTCTCGCCCCCGGCGACCACTTCATCCTCAGCAGCGATGGCGTCCACGAATGGCTGCCGGAAAAAAGCCTCGTGGAATTCATCACCAGCGAGCCCGATCTCGACCAGGCCGCCCGCCGCATCGTCACGCAAGCCCACCACGCGGGCAGCCCCGACAACCTCACCTGCCTCCTCATCCGCATCGACGCCCTCCCGCCTGCCGGTTTCCAAGAAAACCAGCGCACTCTCACCACCCTCCCCTTCCCACCCCTCCTCACCCCCGGCGCCCGCCTCGACGGCCTCGAAGTCACCGACATCCTCACCGAAAGCGCCCGCAGCCAGCTCTACCGCGTCCGTGATCCCGCCAGCGGTCGGAACCTGGTCATGAAAACCCCCTCACCCAAGTTCAGCGACGACCCCGCCTACATCGAGCGCTTCGCCACCGAGGAATGGATCGGCAAACGCGTCTCCCACCCGAACCTCATCCAAGTGATCGAGCGCGAAACTCCCGCCACCCGCCTCTACTACCTCATGGAAGCCCCCGAGGCTCACGACCTCACCCGCTGGCTGAAAAACCAACACCCCCGCCCAGCCATCGCCGACGTCCTCCGCATCATCGACCAAACCATCTCCGGCGTGCGCGCCCTCCACCGCCGTGAAACCCTCCACCAGGACCTCAAACCGGAAAACATCCTCATCGACTCAGCCGGACACATCACCGTCATCGACTACGGCTCCTGCCGCATCGCCGGTCTGCGGGAATGCCGGGGAGCCATCGACGCCCCCCACCCCGGCACTCTCGAATTTTCCGCCCCCGAATACCGCCTCCCCGCCCTGGGCGATGTCAGCCCGCGCGCCGACCTCTTCGCCATCGCCGCCATCGCCTACCACCTCCTCTCCGGCGGCAAATCCCCCTACGGTGAAGCCTGGTCGAAAGCCACCAGCCCCCGGGATTTCGCAGCTCTCCGCTACCAAAGCGTCGCCACCCACCACCCCATGGTTCCTCCCTGGATGGACGCCGCCCTCGCCAAGGCCCTCCGCCTCAAACCCGCCGAACGCCAGGCCGCCCTCAGCGAATTCATGCACGATCTCACCAAGCCCAACTCCGCCCTCCTTCCTCCCTCCGCCAAACCCCTTCTCGAGCGAAACCCCCTTCTCTTCTGGCAAATCCTCTGCGCCGCCCTCGCCCTCCTCTCCCTCATCCTCGCGCTCACCTGATCAATCCCGGACATGAAGAAAATGAATTCCTCTCATTCCTTTCTCCCGAACTGGCATATGCCATGCTGATAACTAACCATGCTCCCCGCAGCCAGCAGTGACCCCGGCGGTGCCCCCCCCGCACCCAGCACACCTTACCGACTTTGTCTCGGTGCGGACGGGCGTTTTTTCTGCCATCCGGACGCTGCCGACCCCACCCTCCCGAGCCCCCTCCCCGCCGCCCACAGCGAAGATCCCACCTGGACGGAAATTGCCCGCCACGCCACGCCGGGCGACGATCTCTCCCTCCTCCGCTTCCTCTACGACGGTCTCATTTTCCCGAAAAATGACAGCCTCATGCTGCGCTGCCGCATGTCCGGTTGTGAACTCAGCGCCACCCAGGTCAGCGGACTCGCCACCCTCGCCCGCGAGTACGGCGGAGGCTACGCCGACATCACAACGCGCGGAAACCTGCAAATCCGCGACATCGCCCCGCGCCACGGTCTACACGCCCTCCGGGAAATGCTGCGCCTCGGCATCGTTCCCCCCGTCCCCGGCGTCAACAACCTGCGCAACGTCACTTCCTCCCCCGCCACGGGCTTCGACCCCTCGGAAGTTCTCGACGTCCTCCCCATCGCCCGCGAGATCAGCCGCGCCCTCATCTACCACCCCGCCCTCCACGGACTCCCCGGCAAATTCAACATCGCCGTGGACAGCGGCGGTCTCATCGGCGTCAGCGCCGACACCAATGACCTCGGTTTCTACGCCGTCAACGACGCCCGAGGGCCGTCCTTCCGCCTCCGCATCGCCGGCGGAAACGGCCTTCACGAAACGGCAGCCGACGCCGGCCTGCGCATCGCCCCGGACCAAGTCGTCGCCGTCGCCGCCGCCCTCGTGCGCACCTTCCTCGAACACGCCGACCTCAGCCAGCGCCTCCGCGCACGCATGAAATTCTTCGCCGCTGAAGTCGGACTGGCACAAATCCTCGCCTGGACGCAGGAAAAACTCGCCTTCACGCTCGAAAAATCGCCCGCTCCGCCCCCCTTTGACAAAGCGCACGACCGCGCCCACTACGGTTGCCACCGCCAGCTCGGCGTCGCCAAAAACTACCTCGGTCTCGTCGTCCCCGCCGGACGCCTCAGCGCCGTGCAGTGGGAAAACGTCGCCCACATCGCCCACGAGTTCGGCGAGGGTGTCGTCCGCCTGACCGTGCGGCAGAACTGCCTCATTCCCGGTATCAAAGACAGCGATCTTGACGAAGTCCTCACTCTCCTCCGGCAAGCCGGAATCACCATCCGCCCCTCTTCCCTCGCCGGCGGCATGGTCGCCTGCACCGGCAGCCGCGGCTGCTCCTACTCCGCCACCGACACGAAAAGCCACTCCCGGGAAGTCGCCGCTTACCTCGACGAGCGCCTCGTCCTCGACCAAGCCATCAACATCCATTTCACCGGCTGTTCCTTCAGTTGCGCCCAGCCTTACATCGGCGACATCGGCCTCCTCGGCCTGCGCCTGAAGAAAAAAGGAGAAAACACCGCCGCTTACCACCTCAGCGTGGGCGGCGGACCCGATGGAGCCGGGGCCGGACGACGCCTCTTCTCCCGCGTGCCCTACGCCGAGCTCGCCCCCCTGCTCGCAGGCATCATCAGCACCTACCTCGAACGGCGTGATGCCGAGGAAAGTTTCGCTTCCTTCACGAAAGCACGTGACATCGAGACCCTCCGCGCGCTTTTCACCCCGAAAGGAGGCTGCCGTGCTTAACGAATTACATCCCCCCCTGGTCGCGACCGGAGAGCTCACCCTCATCGACGAACTCCTCGCCGAGCAGCGTGAACTCAGCGCCGTCGAGCGCTTCAGTCAACAACACGCCAAGGCCAAAGGGCCGGTCATGGAACCCCATTACCGCGACCTCATCCCCATCCGCAAGCCCTCTTCCGGCGAGCAGTATTCCTTTGAAGTCGACCTCGATAAATGCACTGGCTGCAAGGCTTGCGTCGTCGCCTGCCACAGCCTCAACGGCCTTGACGAAAATGAATCCTGGCGCGATGTCGGCACCATCTCCGGCATCCGCGGAGACGTCACCCGCCAACAAACCGTCACCAGCGCCTGCCACCACTGCGCCGATCCCGCTTGCCTCGAAGGTTGCCCCGTCGGAGCCTACGACAAATCTCCCGAAACCGGCATCGTCCGTCACCTCGACGACCAATGCATCGGCTGTCAGTACTGCTCGCTCAAGTGCCCCTACGATGTACCGAAGTACAACGCCAAACTCGGCATCGTCCGGAAATGCGACATGTGCCACGACCGCCTCGCCGAAGGAGAAGCCCCCGCCTGCGTCCAGTCCTGCCCGAACGGAGCCATCGCCATCCGCCTCGTCAGCACCCCGGAAATCCGCGAACGCGCCCAGGGCGGTCAAAGCATGATCGCCGGGGCCTTCCGCTCCGATTACACCTTCCCCAGCACCCGCTACAAGACGCGCCACCAGCTCGATTTCGACCTCCGTGCGGCCGATGAACGCTCACTCGAGCCCTCGCACGCCCACCTTCCCCTCGTCTGGATGCTCATGCTGACCCAGGTCGCCGTCGGCATCAGCCTCGTCGATCTTGCCGTCCGCGTCCTCGCCCCCGCCTCCAGCCCCGTCCTGCACGGATGCGCCGCCCTCGCCGCCACTCTCCTCGGCCTGATCGGTGTCCACGCCAGCCTCTTCCACCTCGGCAGCCCCTTCGGAGCCTGGCGCGCCTTCCTCGGCCTCAAAACCTCCTGGCTCAGTCGCGAAATTTTCGCCTTCGGGGCCTGGATGCCCGCCATCATGGGCTACAGCGCCATCGTCTGGTGGGATCAGCTCCGCGCCCACGCTCCCACGACCCTGCAAAACCTCCTCCCCGCCACGCTCCCGGCGTTCGCCGCGCCTTTTGCCGCCCTCCTCTCGACCCTGGCCGGACTCGCTGCCGTCTTCTGCTCGGTCATGGTTTACGTCGATACCAAACGTGACTTCTGGACCGCCGGGAAGACAGGCGCCCGCTTCGTTGGGACCATGCTCGTCGGGGGCACCAGCACCTTCTGCGCCCTTACCCTCCTCACCAGCGGCACTCTCCCCATCGCCCTCCTCAACGTCTTTCTCGCCTCCTGGCTCTTCAAAATCACCGTCGAAGGCCATCTCCTCCTCCCCGCCCACGACACCGAGTGGAGCCTCGCCAAAAAAAGCGCCCTCATCCAGCTTCGCCCGCTCCGTTCCTGGCTCAATGGCCGCTGGTTCCTCTTCGCCCTCGCCCCCCTCGGCCTGTTCGCGGCCCTCGCGGCCACCGCTCACCCGCTCCTCGCCTCGACCTTCGCCCTCGTCACGCTCTTCACCAGCCTCGCCGGAGAATGGATCGAACGCCGTCTCTTTTTCCAGGCGATGGCACCTTTGAAAATGCCCGGTAGCCTCA
>JBNNED010000470.1:0-3101 GCA_050285825.1 Verrucomicrobiales bacterium
GTATCCGCTGCAGGAAACGAGCCAAAAAGTCGCCCAAAACAAGAGCCAGGGCCTCATGGCGCTTTCACTCCGAGTTCCGCCAGCCGCGCGCGCGCCTTCTCCCGCAAGCTCCCGCCGCCACTGCGTCGCACCACTTCCTGATAATAAAAGACCGCCGAGGAGGTCTGGCCTTTTTTCCGGTAAAACTCCGCCACGTCGTAAGAACGCTGCAAGTCGGCCGACCCCAGACTCGCGATGCGCGCCCGCGCGTCCTTGGCCCGCCGCGAGTTCGGATATCGCAAGAGCAGGTCCTGGTAAGTCTCCCGCGCGCGGTCGATGTTGGCCTGATCCTGGTTCCCCCGCTTGGCCTCCGCCATGAGGATCTCCCCCATGCGATACTGGGCCTCCGGCGCATACTTGGAATCCGGATACTCCAGCGTCAGCAGGCGGAAGGCCGCGATGGCCTGCTCTTCCTTCTTCGCCCGCTCCCAAACTTCACCGATCTTATACTGCACCAGCGGAGCCTCCGCCGTGCGCGGCGCGTTCTCCCGCACCTGCGTCAGCATCGTCACGACCTTCTGGCTGTCGAGTCGCGACTTGATCCCGAGGAAGTTGTTTTTCAACTGTCCGTCCGCCGCCGCCAGCGCGACCGTGCGCTGGCGTTTGATGGCCTCACTGTAACGCGGCCCCGCCGGATAACGGCTCAGATACGCTTGATAAGCCTGGAAAGCCTCCAGCAGCTCGCCCTGATGATCGAGGATTTTAGCCTGCCGGAAACGCGCCTCGGGAGCCGAAGCCGCGAGGGGAAAATCCTTCGCCACTTCTTCAAAAAGAGACGCCGCCTTCTTCGTATTTCCAGCCTCCTGCGCCGCCACCCCCGCTTGATAAAGCCGCGCGGCCTCGCCCTGCCCCGCCCGCGTCGCCGCCGCCAGGGGCACGTCATCCTCCGAGCCGCCGCAAGAAACGAAAACCAGCCCGGCCAGCGCCGCCAATGTGAAGTGTCGATAGTTCATAACGCTGTCCGAGTGTAGTCATCTCAGCCGCACTTGCAAGCCGATCATCGTCGCGGCCGACCGAGACTCCGTGAGCGTTTCGTCGCCGCGCTCACCGCCTCGATGCAGGTCGAGCGGAAATTCCCCTTCTCCAGAGCCGCCACCCCCGTGATCGTCGTCCCGCCGGGAGACGTCACCATATCGCGTAAAACCGCCGGGTGCATCCCCGTCTCGCGGATCATCGTCGCGGCTCCCACCACCGTCTGCACGGCCAGATCCAGCGCCTTGTCCCGCGGCAAGCCATTGCGCACCGCGCCGTCCGTCAGCGCCTCGATGAAAGTAAACACATAGGCCGGCCCGCTCCCGGAAAGCCCCGTCACCGCGTCCATCAACTTCTCCTTCACCTCGACGGCCACCCCGACCGAGCCGAGGATCCGCCGCGCGACCTCCGCATCCTCCGCCGTGGCTTGCGAACCAAGACAAAAGGCGGATGCGCCCTCGCCCACCAGCGACGGCGTGTTCGGCATCGAGCGGATCACGCGCACGCCCGGTCCGGCCGCCTTTTCCAGCGCCTCCAGCGTCACTCCCGCCGCGACGGAGATCACCAAAGTCCCCTGCGGACGCGCCACCTCGCCCAGCGTGCGTAACGCCGAGGGCACATCGTCCGGCTTCGTGCATAACAGAATCACTTCACAAGCTCCCGCGAGCTCCGCCACACTCTCCGCGACCTTGACCGGCTCCTCCTTCAGCAACTCATCAATCCCCCCCTGGCTGCGATTGTAGGCGTAAACGTCTTCCGCCGCGATGGCCCCTTTACGAATCGCCCCGACGAGCAGCGCGCGTCCCATTTTTCCGCATCCAATAATTCCTGTTTTGCTCATGCCCCCACGCTGCCACCAAGCCCGCGTGCTGTCGAGGGAAAGTCCACCAGGGACCAAAGCGCCCTTCGCGCGGAATTTTTCCCTGACAGATCACTCATACCGCGTAGACTTCCGCAGCCCACTCTTTTAAACGACTCATTCCCGTCTCCGTGAAACACATCCTCAGAACCACCTGCCTCGCCGCCGCCCTCCTCACCGCCTGCGCGCCCATCGGAGAAAACTACCAGGAGCCCGAAATCCCCGTCCCGGACAGCTGGAACCAGGCCATCCGCACCGGCCTCTCCACCAGCAGCCCCGAAATCACCAGCTGGTGGCGGAAATTCAACGATCCCACCCTCAACAAACTCCTCTCCCTGTCCAAAAGCAACAACCGCGAGCTCGCCATCGCCGCCGAACGCATCACCGAAGCCCGCTCCCAAAGCAAAATCGCCCGCGGCGGCCTCTCCCCCTTCGTCGCCGCCAATGGCGGAGTCACCCGCAGCCGCGCCAGCGAGTCCGTCAGCGCCTTCGCCACCAACCAGGACACCTACGAACTCGGCTTCTCCGCCGGCTGGGAAATGGACTTCGTCGGCGGCCTCCGTCGCTCCGTCGAAGCCGCCCGCGCCAGCGCCGAGGCCACCGAAGAACTCTACCACGACACCCTCGTCCTCATCTACGCCGAGCTCGCCAGCAACTACATCCAATACCGCACCCTCCAGC
Organism: Verrucomicrobiales bacterium; assembly: GCA_050285825.1. Classification (GTDB taxonomy): domain Bacteria; phylum Verrucomicrobiota; class Verrucomicrobiia; order Verrucomicrobiales; family Akkermansiaceae; genus SW10. The sequence continues at coordinate 2,552 of JBNNED010000470.1, forward strand.
GCCGCATCGAACTCGCCGAAGCCAACATCGGGAACCAACAAAAATCCGTCGACCTCACCCGCGCCCGCAAAGACGCCGGCCTGGCTCCCCAAATCGACGTCTCCCAAGCCGAAACCAACCTCGCCAGCTCCCGCGCCCTCATCCCCCAGCTCCGCACCCAGCAAGCCGCCACCCTGAACCGCATCGCCGTCCTCATCGGCAGCTACCCGGACCAGGCCCGCCGCCTCCTCGGCACCGGCAGCAGCATCCCCACCCCGCCGCGCAGCCTCGCCACCGGCCTCCCCTCCGACCTCCTCCGCGCCCGACCCGACATCCGGGCCGCCGAGCGCCGCGTCGCCGCCCAACACGCCGCCCTCGGCGTCAGCAAAGCCGAGCTTTTCCCGAAATTCACCCTCTCCGGTACCCTCGCCCTCCAGGGAGCCAACCCCGGCGACCTCAGTGATGGAGCCAGCCGCGCCTACAGCTTCGGCCCCGGCTTCCGCTGGCGCATCTTCGAAGGCGGCATTATTAAAGAAGAAATCAAAGCCCAGGAATCCCGCGTCCGCCAAGC
>JBNNED010000471.1:0-4421 GCA_050285825.1 Verrucomicrobiales bacterium
AGTTGCGTGCGTAGTTTTCCGGCCGCTTCAGCCCCATCGGCGTCACGACATCCTCGGGACCACAAAGCGGGCCCAAAGCGTATTCAAAACTCGAACCCGCCGTTTTATGGGTCTTCACAAAGATCAGGCGGAACCGATGACTGATGATCATGGGCGTAGCACGAACCAGCCGAGGCCCAAAGTCAAGACAGGCGTGATGCCGGAGGGCAAATAATACCAACTCGCAAAACTCTCTGGTATCATGGATTTGTTAAAATGTTGTGGATGACAGGCTGCGCGTTGACTGAAGAAGCTGGCCGTTTTTCGGTAAAATCGGCGTTGTTCGTTGCTTGTGGTGCTCGTGAAATGCCCTCGGGTACACCACGTGCGCCTCACGCCTTGATTTTCCACGAAAACCGACTCAGCCATTATACCAGATAGTTTCACTCATTGGTATAATGCTCAGAGAGCGAGTTGACGAAAAAAGCTCTCCTGCCACTCATCCACCCGCTCGCGGGGAATCGCCCGCAAGTCCCGCACCCGCTCCGCCAAGCCCCCCTCCTCTCCCAGGTCCCAGCGCCCGAGCGCCCCTTCGCCCTCCGCCCAGTTCAAAAAGCGCAGCGAAGACTCCTCGACCCGCGCATTGCGCCCCCGAAAAGCCAAAACCGGCAATCCGCCCGTCAAAGCTTCCTGCACCATCGACATGCTATCCTCGCCCACCAGCGCCAGACCGGCTCCTTCCAGATAAGCTTTCACCACCCGCCTTTCATCGCCCGAGCGCCACCAGCAGGCATCCGCCAGCATTTCCACCGGCAAGACCTCGCGCAGCATCTTCTCGAATGAAAGGGGCGTGCGCCGCGAAGTGCTGATGAGGACTTTTCGTCCCCGCTCCGCAAAATCCTGCCGCAACGCCGCCGCCAGTCGCCCGGCCTCATCGTCACTCCACTGGTATCCTCCGCCGTCCCCTCCCACCAGCACGGCCGTGTAATCGTCGTCCGCCAACCCGCGCTCCGCCGCCAGCCGCCGCCAGTTTTCCCCTTTCTTCTCCAAAGGCCGACCCAGCAGGGGCAAGAAAAGCTCCCGCTCGGAAACGCGCCCCGGATCCGCGCCCACACTGAGGGTCAACGCCTCGGCGGGGAGCTGTCGCCTCCGCCCGACAAAGACACTGGGACAGGCGAAAGAATGCCCGAGCGCGGCCAAAACCCACAACGAGTTCCCCCCGGACCCCACCAGCAGAACCGATCCCCGTGGCAACTCGCCTTCTAGTAAAAAGCGCCCGAAATTCCGCCCCAGCGGCCAACAGCGTTGCAACAAGCGCCCCAGCGGTCGCGTCCAAGCCCGCGCGTGGACCTCCACGACCCGCCCCCCGATCCGACGAGCCACCAGCGCGGCGAGATCGCGTGCCTTGTTGGCGTGACCTGGTTTCACATCTACCAGACAGACCACTATTTTTTCCTCGAATTCTCCGCGCATTTCCGTCATGGCTCGTCAGCGAATCTGCCACAAGCCTTCGCCTCCGCCAAGCCCCGCCTCACCGTTCACCCGAGATCCCGATGACCACTTACCTCGAGCTCCTCCGCGACGTCCTTGAAAATGGCGAGGCCCGTGGCGACCGCACCGGCACCGGCACCCTCTCGGTCTTCGGTCGCCAGGTTCGCTACGATCTCCGCGAAGGCTTTCCCTGCCTCACCACCAAAAAACTCCACCTCCGCTCGATCATCCACGAGCTCCTCTGGTTCCTCAAAGGCGAAACCAACATCGCTTACCTCAAGGAAAACGGCGTGCGCATCTGGGATGAGTGGGCCGATGAAAAGGGCGAGCTCGGACCCGTTTACGGTCAGCAATGGCGGGCCTGGGAAAACGAAAAGGGCGAGAAAATCGACCAGATCGCCCGTCTCATCCACGATTTAAAACACAATCCGAACTCCCGCCGCCACCTCGTTTCCGCCTGGAACGTCGGGAAAGTCGACGAGATGGCGCTGCCCCCCTGCCACCTCCTTTTCCAGTTCTACGTCCACGAGCCGAGTTCCCCGGGCGCGCGACCCGGCCTTTCCTGCCAACTTTACCAGCGCAGCGCGGATCTCTTTCTCGGTGTGCCCTTCAACATCGCTTCCTACGCCCTGTTCACGCACATGATCGCCCAGGTGTGCGATTATGAAGCGCGCGATTTCGTCCACAGCTTCGGCGATCTCCACCTCTACCGGAACCACCTCGAGCAAGCCCGCCTCCAGCTCAGCCGCGAGCCCCGAAAACTCCCCACCATGCGCCTGAACCCCGCCGTCAAAGACATCGACGACTTCGTTTTTGCTGATTTCACCCTCGAAAACTACGACCCCCATCCCCACATCAAGGCCGAGGTCAGTGTTTAAACGAACGCTTCAGAAAAGCTAAGCATTTTTCTGTTGGCAGCTCACTGTTCACTCGTTAAGCTGCAAGCACAAGTGGTAGAAGCACTCAAAAAGCTGGCATCCAGAAGAGTCCCGGGACTCGAGAACTTCAGTGATGAGGAACTCGTGAAGAAATGCCAGGAAGAACTCCCCCATGACCTCACCCATTACCGTGAAATCCTCCGCCGGTATGAAGGACTCGTTTATAACACCTGTCACCGTATGCTCGGCACGCGGGAAGACGCCCAGGAGGTTTCGCAGGATGCCCTGATCCAGGTCTTCCACAAAATCAAGCAGTTCGAAGGCCGCTCCCAGTTCAAAACCTGGCTCTATAAAATCGTCCACAACTACTGCCGGAACCGCATTTCCAAGCTCGCGCGCCGCCGTGAAGGCCGCGCCGCTTATGAGGAACACTCCGAAGTCCTCATCCCCGACACCGAAAACTCGGCGGAAAAAGAGCAACTCAGCGAGCATGTCAATGCCGCCCTCAGCAAACTCAAAGACAGCGACCGCGAAATCGTCGTCCTCAAGTTCATGTCCGGCCTCACCCTCCAAGAAATCGCCGAAGTGACCGACCTCGGCCTTTCCGCCACGAAAATGCGCCTCTACCGCGCCCTTGATGCCTTCAAGGACGCCTACCAGCGGCTCGAAAAAGACCAACCCGCACCCCTCCTCGACTAGGCCTCATGATTACGGACGATACCTACCAAAAAGAGGAAGAGCAGCTCGCGCAGCTCTTCCACGAAGTCGGATGGAGCACGCCCGTCGAGCCCAACCAGGAGCGTATCGAAGCCATCACCGAACGCGCCCACCTCGAGACCGTCCTGAAAGACGCCACCTCCTTCGTTTTCCTCGGCTTCACCGAAGTCATTCTCAACTTCCTCTCCGTCTTCTTCAGCTCGATCGGCGACCGCTCCGATGATAAAGACTACAAAGCCTGAACCTCCTTTTTTTCCACCCACCCCAACCTTCCCCAACTCACCAAGCACATGAAATCACTTCCCCTGATTCTCGCCGACAGCCAAAGCGTCGAAACCGTGAACACCGAGACTCTCAACGCTGGCACAGTCAACACCCAACCGGCCGTCAACGACGCCGGAGGCATGCTCGCCCAGATTAAAAAATCTTTCGCCGAAATGGGTGCCGACCTCATCAGTCTCCTGCCCAAGGTCACCATCGCCCTCCTCCTCTTCATCCTCGGTCTCCTCGTGGCCAAGCTCATCCGCAGTTTCCTCACGAAGACCTTCAAGACGATCAACCTCGACAAACTCCTCGACAAAGCCGGCATCGGCGGGATTTTCGCCAAAATGGGCATCAGCTCGGGAGCCTCCGTCTTCATCCCCAAGCTCATCTACTACTTCATCCTCCTCGTCGTCGTGCGCGTCGCGGCCGACTCCGCGGGCATTGAAGACGTGACGAAGATCATCAACGAGATCATCGCCTTCCTGCCCGCCGCCCTCACCGCCGGCATCATCATGCTCGTCGGCTTTCTCGTTGCCGATCTCATCCAGGGCGCGGTCTTCCGGCTCCTCGATGCCATGGGCCTCGAATACGCCAACACCCTCTCCAAAGTCCTCTCCGGCTTCGTCTTCATCCTCGCCCTCACCGTCGCCCTCCCCCAACTCGGCATCGAAACCGAACTCCTCAACGACTCCGTCAAAATCATCCTCGGCGGCATCGCCCTCGCCATTGCCCTCGCCCTCGGACTCGGCCTGAAAACCCCGCCCACAACGTCGTCTCCGGCGTCTACGCCCGCGATCTCTACAAAGTCGGCACCACCATCAACTACAACGGCACCGTGGCCAAAGTCGTCGGCGTCGGCCCCCTTACCACCAAGCTCCAGGCCCAAGACGGCTCCTTCCTCATCCTCCCGAACTCCGTCCTTGTCACCGTCCCCGTCAAAGGCCGCTCCGCCGAGTAAACGGAACGCGAGCTTCAGCTCGCCTCAAAACCAGCCCCTCCCCCTCAATCCATCCAAGCCGCCAGCTCGCGCGCGAGTTCCGCGCTGTTGCGTGCGTTGAACTCCTCGCCCGCCGCCACCGAAAAGCGCTCTCC
>JBNNED010000472.1:0-5981 GCA_050285825.1 Verrucomicrobiales bacterium
CCTGGACTTCGTCCGGGAAGTGGCGGGAGGAGAGGAACTCGAGGCCGGAGGTGGGGCGGACTTTGTGTCCTTCCGGGGCGAGGTCTTTGGTGAGGTTGTTTTTGTGGCCGTAGGGGGTTTTGAGGGAGGAGGGCATGTGCCAGTTGACGGTGGTGCCGGAGGTGTGGAGGAAGAAGTCCTGGCCCCAGTCATCGAAGGCGAAGCCCCAGGGGTTCGGGATGGGGAGTTGGGAGCTGCGTTCGAGGTGGCCGCGGGCGGGGTTGTAGCGGTAGAAGCCGCCGTCGACGCCGCGGACGGGGCCGTAGGGGGTTTCGACGTTGGAGTGGAGGAAGACGCCTTCGCACATCATGAAGGCGCCGGAGGGGTCGGCGGCGAAGGCTCCGATGGCGTGGTGGGTGTCGTGGGTGTCGAAGCCGGTGAGGAGGATTTCGTGTTCGTCGGCTTTGTCGTCTCCGTCGGTGTCACGGAAGATCATGAGGTGGGGTTCCTGGGCGACGTAGACGCCTTCGGGGGCGAGTTCGAAGCCGGTGGGGACGTGGAGGCCGTCGGCGAAGACGGTTTCTTTGTCGGCTTTGCCGTCGTTGTCGGTGTCTTCGTAGATGAGGATTTTGTCGTCGGGGCGTTGGTCGCCGGGTTTGTAGTGGGGGTAGCTGGGCATGGTGGCGACCCAGAGGCGTCCTTTGTTATCGAAGGACATTTGGACGGGGTTGGCGAGGTTGGGGAATTGGTCCTCGGAGGCGAAGAGTTCGACTTTGTAGCCCTCTGGGAGGGTCATTTTTTCGATGGCTTTTTCGCCGTCGAGGTATTCGGGGTTGCCGTTTTTGTTGCTGGGTTTGTAGTTGGATTCGATGGAGGGGAGGGGAAGGGTTTTTTCTTGGTCGGCGGTGGCGAGGTCGGACGCTTCGCCGGCGAGGGCGCGCCAGACGGCGTGGTCGCGCAGCTCGGTCATTTGGCGGATTTTCTTGATTTCGTCCGGGTAGTTGACGTTGCCGAAGGGTTTGTAGCGGCGGCCGTCGACATGGACGCCGTTGAGCATGCGGTAGTCGTTAAACCAGAACCAGTTTTTCTCGAGGACGGCGTCGCGGACTTGAGCGCGGTGGGGGTTGTCGGTTTTGGCGGGGCCGTAGAGGGCGTTGGCGAGGAGGGGGGCGAGAGTTTGGTAGCCTTCGTCGTCCGGGAGGAAGCCGTTGCGGGTGAGGGATTTCCCTTCGGCGAGGAGTTTTTTTGTGGGGGTGAAGAGGTCGATGAAGGGGATGCCGCGTTTTTCGGCGATTTCCTGCATGGCGGCAGTGTAGAGGGCGAGGTTTTCGTTTTCTTTTTGACCATTGGGGAGGTCTTTGGAGGCGGAGAGGTCTTCGAAGGCGATGGGGGAGACGAGGGCGAGTTTGGGGGCTGATTCGCCGTTGTATTTTTGGGCGAGGGTGTGGGTGATGAAGGCGTCGAGTTCGTTTTTGAAGGCGTCGAGGCCGTTGGGGCCGTCGAAGGATTCGTTATAGCCGAAGAAGGCGAGGATGGTGTCGGCATCGACGGTGTCGAGCCATTCGTCAGGGGTCGGGTGATGGCCGTTGCCTTTGTGGACCTTGTATTCGGGGCGGAATTTCTCGGCGCCGGGGAAGGCCCACTGGGAATTCCGGGAGGGATGGGGGCGGAAGGAGGCGGTGTCCCCCATGCGGCACATGTTGCGGATGTAGAGCTGGTTCTGGGGGAAGCGGAGCTGGAGTTCGGTCTCGAAGTGGCCGTGGTCGATCATGCGTTCGCCGAGGCCGTTACCGATCATGACGATGCGTTCGTCTTTTTCCGGGGCGGGGAGTTCGGCGGCGAAGTTCAGGGCGGGAAGGGAGCTGAGGATAAGGGCCAGGGTGGATGGTTTCATGGGCTGGAGTGTGAGTGCTGGTTCTTGGCGTGTCTGGTGGGGGAGCTTGGCAGGGTGCTTGGGGGATTCAAGTTGGAATTTCTGTCCTTTTGTTGACTTGTTTGTGTTCGGTAACGGAAGGGGGCTGGCTTTTGTTACATAAAAATCGCGTTGGCGGGATGGTTTTGTGAGGAAAAAAGGGCAATGGAGGTTTGTCAAAACGATGAAGACCGACCATAGTTCCGATATGCCTCGTCATGTAAAAGCTACGAAAATCCCCGCCCAGACTGACTTTACGGGAGGCTTGGGGCCTTCTTTATCATGTTCTTATGTGGGGACGACGGGTGACCAGAAGTTAGACGAGCGGCTGATGGAGTTGGCTGTCGAGATCGGTGGTGAGGAGCGGGCCTGTTTGTTGGCGGAGATGATGACGACGGCGGTGCGGATGAGTAAGGGGGGGACGAGTTTTGGGGATTTTAAGATGGCGAACCGGGCGCTCAAGGAGCTGCGGGAGGCGTCCGAGGTCTTTCATCCGTATGAGGGTTGCCGCAAGGTGGCGGTGTTTGGCTCGGCGCGGACGAAGCCGGAGGAGGAGGAGTATCAGACGGCGGTGCGCTTTTCCCGCACGATGCGGGATCATGGTTTTATGACGATCACGGGGGCGGGGCCCGGGATCATGGCGGCGGGGAATGAGGGGGCGGGGCGCGATGATAGCTTCGGCTTGAATATCACGCTGCCCTTCGAGGCGGCGGCAAACGAATTCATCGCGGGCGATGAGAAGTTGATTGATTTCAATTACTTTTTCACGCGCAAGTTGTCCTTTGTGAAGGAGGCGGATGCGGCGGTGGGACTGCCGGGGGGCTTTGGGACGATGGATGAGGTCTTTGAGGCGCTGACCTTGATACAGACGGGGAAGGCGGTGATTTATCCGATTGTGCTGCTGGATGCCAAGGGCGGGAAGTATTGGAAGTTCTGGGATCAGTTCATCCGTGAGCATTTGTCGCGTCTGGGGCTGATTTCGGACAGTGATTTCGCTTTGTATAAGGTGACGGATGATATTGACGAGGCGGTGGAGGAGATTGTCGGTTTTTACCGAAATTTCCATTCGTATCGCTATGTGGGGGATCGTTTGGTGATCCGCATGGTGAAGGAGCTGAGCGCGGACGCGGTGAAGAGCTTTAACGAGGATTTTGCGGATTGTCTGAAGTCGGGGGAGTTCGTCCAGCAGGGGGCGCTGGAGGAGGAGGCGGGTGAGGAGGAGCTGGCGGACTTGCCGCGTTTGGTCTTCCGGCACCGTCGGCGGAATTTTGGGCGCCTGCGTCAGTTGATCGATGCGGTGAATGTGGCGGAAACGCGCTGAGTGATTCAAGCGAAGGGTGATGTCGAAGGAACGGGTGGATGCGCTGCTGGTGAGCCGGGGGCTTTGTGAGTCCCGTGAGCAGGCCAAGCGCCTGATCATGGCGGGAGAGGTGCTGGTGGGGACCGAACGGGTGGCCAAGCCGAGCCAGAAGGTGGCGGCGGACGCGGAGTTACACGTCAAGGAGCGGCCCAAATACGTCGGGCGCGGGGGCTTCAAGCTCGAAGGCGCGCTGGAGGCCTTCGCCATTGATCCGGCGGGCTGGGTGTGTGCGGATGTGGGCTCGTCGACGGGCGGTTTCACCGATTGTCTTCTGCAGCGGGGCGCGGCGAAGATCCATGCCATCGATGTGGGGACGAATCAGTTGGCGTGGAAGCTACGCAATGACGAGCGCGTCGTGGTGCGCGAGCAATTCAACGCGCGTTATCTCAAGCCGGAGGATCTCGGTGAGCGGGTCGATCTGGCGGTCATGGATTTGTCGTTTATCTCGCTGACGAAGGTGCTTCCGGCGGTTTTCTCGATTTTGAAAGAAGGTGGGAGCGCGATTTCTCTGGTCAAGCCGCAGTTCGAACTGCGCCGCGAGGAGGTGGGGAAGGGGGGCATCGTCCGCGAGGCGGATTTGCACGAGAAGGCGGTGCGGAAGATCGAGGACTTCGTGCGGGCGGAGGGGCGCGAGTGGCGGGGCTTGATTCCTTCCCCGATCAAGGGCGGGGACGGCAATGTCGAGTTTCTCGCCTGGATTGGCTGAGCGAGCGGCTCAGTAGGGGGTGTTGTCCGGCTGGTCGGCGTAGCGCTGCCACTGGGCGAGGGCTTCGGAGCGGAGGAGTTCGACTTGCGGGATGCGGCGGTCGGCGGGCGCTTTGGCGAGCTCGGTCTGGATGTGGGAGTCGTCGAAGCCCCCATAAGTCAAGGCGTCGGCGTGGGTCGAGGCGTAGTAGATTTTTTCGAGGCGGGCCCAGTGGATGGCGGCGAGGCACATCGGGCAGGGCTCGCCGGAGGTGTAAATGGTGGCTCCGGAGAGGTCGAAGTTGCCGATATGGGCGCTGGCGGAGCGGATGGCGGCCATTTCGGCGTGCCAGGTGGGGTCGTTTTCGGCGACGACACGGTTCCAGCCTTCGCCGATGATGCGTTGGTTTTGTACGATGACCGCTCCGAAGACGCCGCCGGAGCGGTCTTCGAGGCCGGCCCGGGCGGAGAGGGCGATGGCGCGTCGCATGAAAAATTCGTGATCCATCATGGTGGGGGTTTGGGTGGGCATTGCTTGAGCTTGCGAGTTTATCCTTAGGCGGATGGGGAGGCGGGGGCAAGTTCGGAAGCCCGGGCAGAGGAAATTCTTTTTAGCGGAATGACTCGTCGGGGGTTGCCGCTGAGACGGTGCTTTGCTAAGACTCGGTGAGTGAAAGTCGCCGTCGTCGCCCACCCCCGGAAGAAAGATTCGCCGGGGGCCTTGCAAAAGATCTGCGGGAGTCTCCGCCGGAAAGGAGTGGAGGTGATCATGGATCCGGCCAGCGCGGGGCTGCTGGGAGAAGAGGGGCGGGAGGACTTCTGGGAAGGGGCTGATTTTGTGATTTCGCTGGGTGGGGACGGCACCTTGCTGGAGACGGTCCACCGGGTGGGCGCACGTGATTTGATCGTGGCCGGGGTGAATATCGGAAATCTCGGCTTCCTGACGGCGTGCAGCGATGAGATGGTCGAAAAGCTCTTGGAGAGAATGGCTTCTGGCGATTTTACCGTGTCAGAGAGGGCCATGCTGCGCGTGCGGATGGTCGAGCGCGGAGGGAAGGGGCACGAGTTTTTGGCGCTGAACGAAGTCTGCCTGATGCGCGGGGAAACGGGCCGCCTCATCACGCTGGAGGCGCGGGTGAACGGAGATTTGCTCAACCGCTACCGCGCCGATGGTCTCCTCGTGGCCACGCCGACTGGATCGACGGCCTATTCGCTGGCGGCGGGAGGGCCTTTGATGGACCCGGAGGCCAAGGCCCTGGTCATCAATCCGATCTGTCCGCACAGTCTGAGTAATCGCGCGCTCGTAGTGAGCGATGAAGCCCGCATTGAACTCAAACCGACCGGAAGCAACGATCAGCCGGTGCTCTTCACCGTCGACGGGCGGGACATTTTCCAGGTCGAGGAAGGCAGCGTGGTCTATGTCGAAAAACACCCCCACCCGGTGCGTCTCATCAAGATGGAGGGCTATTCTTTCTACGAAACGCTGCGGAAAAAGCTCAATTGGAATGGGGGCTGAGGAAGCGACAGCAAGAGCGACGACGGACATGCCTTCTGAGTTCGTATTTTCTGTCGTTTAGATCTTGATGATGCCCTGGATTTTTTTCTCGCAGCGCGAGATGATTCCCGCGACGAGGAGAGAAAGGAGGAGGAAGAGGGCGCAGAGGCCGAGGGACGTGAGCGGGTGGGGATTTTCCCGGACGTAGGTGATGAGAGGTTCGCGGAGGAAGCCGTTGACGAGGAAGAGGGGGAGGGCGAGTCGGCCGATTTGGGTGAGAAGTTGTCCAAAGAGAGCCGAGCCCGCGAGCCGGGTGTTGAGAATGCGGAGCGGGGTGAGGGTGGCGAAAATGAAGAGGAGGGCGCTGGCGGGCCAGAAGCGGGCGGAGAGGCTGGCGAAGAGGAAGAGGGCGGCAGCGGGGAGCGACCAGCGAAGGGCGGGAAGGCCGCTGCGGGCGAGGAGAAGGCCAAGCGCGAAGGTATCGAGATGACCCGGCGCGTGGTGGTTGAATTGGAGTTTGCTGTGGGCGTAGAGTTCGCGGATGAAGGTCT
>JBNNED010000473.1:0-3111 GCA_050285825.1 Verrucomicrobiales bacterium
CAAAAACGGGAAGCTCGGCGGAGAAAAATTGGGGGAAGAGGTCGACCGCATGCTGTCGGATCAGCGGATTCAGCGCTTCATCGATGATTTTTCGCGGCAGTGGCTGCAGCTGCATCGCGTGGGGATGTTTCCGCCGGACAAGAAGCTTTACCCGAGCTACGACGCGTGGCTGGAGACGAGTATGCGGGCGGAGCCGGTCGAGTTTTTTCGGGAGATGTTTCGGGAAAACCTGTCGCTGGAGAGTTTTCTCGATTCCGACTGGACGATGGCGAACGCGCGTCTCAGCGATTTCTACGGGCTGCCGGAGCCGGAAAAAAGCGGCTTCCAGCGGGTTTCGCTCAAGCCGGAGGATCATCGCGGGGGCCTGCTCACCATGGGGGCGGCTTTGGGGCTGACTTCCGACGGGACGCGCCATCGGCCGGTTCATCGCGGGGTGTGGCTGAGCGAGGTGATTTTAGGCAAAACCCCGCCGCCGCCGCCCGCCAATGTCGATGCGATCGAGCCGAATCCGCCGAAAAGCGCGAAGACTTCCCTGCGCGAGAAGTTGGAAATTCACCGCGACAACCCGAACTGCGCCGCTTGCCATGCGAAGATCGATCCGCTCGGTTTGGCTTGGGAGAATTACGATGCCATCGGCCAGTGGCGCACGCGGGAAAAGGTGACCACCGGAAGAGGAGAGAATCCGCTGGTGGACGCTTCCGGTGAATTGTCAGATGGTCGCAAGTTCCAAAACGCCAACGAGTTCAAGCACTTGCTCATCGCCGATCAGGACAAGTTTGCGCGGGCGTTCATCGAGCATCTGTGTACCTACGGGCTCCGCCGCGTGCTGACCGTGGACGATCAAGACGACATCACGGCCATTGCGGCCGAGGCGAAACGAAAAGACTACCGCATCAAGGACATCGTGCGCGCGGTGGCGCTCTCCGAACTCATGCGCAAACGCTGAAGCGCGCCACACTCAACCCGAACGAATTATTATGAACTACCTCTCCCAATCCTGGCTCATCGACCGTCGGCATGCGCTGCGTGCGATGGGTTCCTTCATCGCGCTTCCGCTCTTGGAATGCATGGTCCCGCTCCGGGCGGCGGCGGCGGAGAAAGCGAGCAAAGCTCCACGGCGGGCGGCCTTCATTTACCTAGCCAACGGGGTGCATTCCCTGAATTATCAGATCACGAAATCGGGAAAGGACTACGAGTTTTCGCGCTCCCTGAAGCCCCTGGAAAAGCACCGCGAGGCCATCACGCCGATCAGCGGTCTGCACCATCCGGGCGGACTCAGTCACCACCACAACTGCATCAACATTTGGCTGACAGGCGGAAAACTCGGCCCGTCTGATCGCAACACGATCTCGGTCGATCAGAAAATCGCCCAAGTGACGGCGGAGGAGACCCGCTATCCCTCGATGGAAGTCGCCATCACACAGGATTCGCTGGCCTGGACGGCGGACGGCGTGCGCTTGCCGGCGATGCGACGCTGCAGCGAGATTTTTTCTTCGATGTTCGAAGCCCCGAAGGGCGGGATCGCGGCGCAGCGTCGGGCCCTGCGGCGGAAGGCCAGTGTGCTCGATGACAACCTCGCCGAAGTGCGCCGGCTGGAGAAAAAAATGGGTTCGGAAGACAAAGGGCGCATGGAGCAATATCTCACGTCCGTGCGGGAGGCCGAAATCCGGACGCGCCGTGCTGACGCCTGGCTCGACACGCCCTTGCCGGAAATTTCCGAGGCGGATCGCAAGCGCACCAATCGGGACATCGCGCAGACGATGGCGGGCGATTATTTCCGCACCGTTTATGACCTCATGGTGCTGGCCTTCCAGACGGATGTGACGCGGGTCGCGACCTTCAGCCTCGGCGGCGAGGGCCACGCCATCCCGATCCCGGAAATTGGCATCACGGAATCGCGTCACCAGCTCAGCCACCACGGCGGCGATGCGAGTTACATCGAAAAACTGACGAATTACGACACCTTCGCCATCGAGCAATTCAGCTATTTTCTCACCCGGCTCGCCGAGACGAAGGACCTCAATGGCAAGTCGATGCTTGGCTCGACGATGTCCCTCTTCGGCAGTGGCATGACCTACGGGCACAGTCACGGCAATGCCAACCTCCCGCTCGTCCTGGCCGGGGGCTCGGAGATGGGGCTGAAGCACGGTCTGCATCTGGATTTCAACAAGGACGCCAAAGGATTCGAGGGCTACGCGCTCGATGCCGACGGGGAGCTGACGACCAAGCACTACCAGCTCTGCAGTCGGCCCGCGAACAGCGAGGCGCATATGAGTAACCTTCTCCTGTTCATGGCTCAGCGCATGGGCGTGGAGGCGGATCAGTTTGGTGACAGCAACAAAGTGATGCCACTATGAGGAAAGGGGCTTTTTCCAAAGTCGCACTTCTGATGCTCGTGCTGTGCAGCAGCGCCCGGGCGGACGAGCCCTTTCGCCCTGAAGCGGGGAAATTTCCGCCTTTGGAAAAAGCGCATTCTTACCGGGGTGAGTTGGTTTTCGTGGATCACGCGAACCGACGGGGGAGCCTGCGGGTGGAAGGAGATGGCATGTTTCGTCGCAACGACCCGCATCCTTTCGCCCTGCTGCCCTACGGCATGGTGCGCTATCACGGCGCGCCGGCCGATTTGCGCGATCTTCCGCTGGGCACGGTGATGCACGTGCGGGCTTTTCTCCCGCCAGATCCCGAAATTTCGGCCGTTCCGGTCTTGCCGGTGGACAACAAGGAAAAGGACGCGAATCACAACCGCGGAGCGGGCATTTTTCCGGCGGAAAACCACGTTCTCCTCCTCGAAGACGAGCCGAGCCACTGCCTGCGCGAAGGCTTGGTCTGGAAGCTCAAGGAGCTGGAAATCAAGGACCGTCAAGGGCTCATCGTCGCGAGTCGCGTGCCTAAAACGGGGGGGGAAGGGAAGGCCGAAGAGGAGGAGCTGAGTTTTGATGCGGCGACGCGCGTTTGGCGTGGTCGGGAGCGTCTGGAGATCGCTGATTTGATCGCCGATGGAGCCTGGCCGGCGAGCGGGAAGAAGTCGCTGGAAGGGCAGGAGGTCCTCCTCGGGATCACCTGGAAGCCGACGCCGGGTGGGGTCTTCACGCGCTTTCACATCTCGGATAT
>JBNNED010000474.1:0-9393 GCA_050285825.1 Verrucomicrobiales bacterium
TGGCACGGAAGAGAAAGAAAATCGATGAGGCTGAGATCCAGATCGCGACGGATGATCTATACAGGGGATCACGAAGGAGCAGCGGAATGCGGAACTGGAGGGGTTCGCGGTGGCGAGCCGCAGAAAATGATGGAGGAGGGCGCGGTCTTAGGATCCGTTGAGGAAGTCATACCCAGAAACCGGTCGCCTACCGGAAGAACCATTCAAGGCCAGGCCTCCTATTCATCCGTGTAGCTGACTAAGGGTTTCGTCAGGCAAGAGAGATTGGCGCTAATGCACGAATAAAACCGCCATTAAATTTGTCCTCCCATTGTCCTGTCTCAGAAAGCGCAAAATAGGGCATTTTACTGCATTTTAAAGGCAAATGAACACCTCTTCATAAAATCGGCGCATTACGCTGTAACCCTTTAAAAATAAAGGGATTGGACGCAAATCCAATCCCTGAAAAAATGGTGGAGGCGAGGGGAGTCGAACCCCTGTCCTGGATGCCTTTCACGCGAGCTTCTACACGTTTAGTCAGACGTTTGCTGCTTTAGGATGCGCGGGCCTCGTCCGACCCGTCCGCTCATCCGATTGCCCTGTTGAATCTCACTGAATCACCCGGACACCCGGATCATCAGCCAGCCTGTTAAGTAGTCGCCCCGCACCGTAACAGGCGTCAGGTTTGGGACGTTGCCGTCAATTAAGCAGCAAGTGCGAGCTCGTTAGAGTCTGCATTTATTAGTTTTGATCAGCTTTTTAGGAGGCCAACTGATCAACCTCCACATGCAGCCAGCGTTTCCAACATCCAGTCGAAACCATGGCGCCCCCGTTAGGGAGTTGTCGGCGCAAGATGCCCTCATTTCCGGGCTTTGCAAGTTGATTTACGTCGCCAGGCTCATTTTTTTTCGACGCGGGTGCGGATGGAGCCCCCGTGGGTCACTAATTCGAGTGCTTCGCCGTCGGTGACCTGGGCAGGATCACTGATGACCTGGCCAGCGGGATTGCGCGCGATGGCGTAGCCGCGTTGCAGGACTTTTTCCGGCCCGAGGCTGCCGAGCAGGGCGCGACTCCGCCGCAAGCGCTCTTCCCGCCTCTCCAGCTCGCTTTTGAGCAACCAATCGAGCTTTCCGGACAGGTGCGCCAGGCGCTCGCGGTGGCGCTGCAAGACTTGTTCGGGGTGGTACTGCGACCAGCGTTGCTTCCAGTTTTCGAGGACGCGAGAGCGGGTGCGGAATTCTTCCGCGACAGATCGTTCCAGACGTGAGCGCTGGTCGGCCAGTCGCAAAATCCGCTCCCGCAGGACGCGCTCGCCGGATTGCCCGACCAAGCCTTGGCGCAGGTAGCGCATGCGCTCCTGCCAGCGCTCAATCCGTCCCGCGCCCGCCCGTTGCAGGCGTTGGCGGAGTCGCTCGACGCGTTCCCGCAGTTCGCTTTCGTCCGGGACGGCCAATTCCGCCGCCGCGCTCGGAGTCGGAGCCCGCACATCGGCCACGAAATCAGCAATGGTAAAATCAATCTCGTGCCCCACCGCGCTGATCACGGGCAGCGGGCAATCCGCGATCGCGCGCGCAACGATTTCCTCGTTAAAACACCATAAATCCTCCAGCGAGCCACCGCCGCGCCCCACGATCAGCAGCTCGGGCACGGGTAAGCCTTCGTCCGCCGCCCGTGCCGCCCGCGCAATGGCCCGGGCGATGCCACGCTCGGCTCCTTTGCCCTGAACCTGGGCCGGAAAAAGCACGACTTCCAACCAGGGAGCGCGTCGCTGCAGGACGTTCATGATGTCCTGAAGAGCGGCCCCGCTGGGGGAGGTCACCAGCCCGATTGTTTTCGGAAACGCAGGCAAATCTTTCTTCCGCTCCGCCGCGAAAAGCCCTTCCGCCTGCAACTTCGCCTTGAGAGCTTCGAATTTCGCCTGCAAGCCGCCGACGCCCGCCGCCTGGGCTTTTTGCACGATGATCTGAGCCTGCCCTCGTGCTTCGTAGAGAGTGACTTCGGCAAAGACCTTGACCTGCGCCCCGTCCTCCAGGACTTCGGCTCCCGGACGCCGCCGCGCCCCGAACATGGCGCAAGCCAACTGCGCCCGTTCGTCCTTGAGCGTGAAATACCAATGTCCGCTCGCCTGCTGACGCAAATTACTGACCTCGCCCTCGACCCACAGTTCACCGACCTGGATCTCCAACACGTTTCGCATCCGCCGCGCCAACTGCGTCACGGAAATCGCCTTCACCTCGCTCATGCCACCGCATTGTCAGACTTCACCGCCTCCGTCAACTCCGCGAAGACCATTTGTCCCGCGCTCGTCTGGAGCATGCTGATGACCGTCACATCCTGCGTCGTCCCGATCTTCGCAATCGCCTGATTGACAACGATCATCGTCCCGTCCGGCAGATAACCCACGGCTTGGTGCTCATCCTTGCCCGCGCGCACGAGAGCGAGATTCAGGCGTTCGCCCACCTCGACACTCGGCTTCAGCGCCTCGCTCAATTCATGTAAATTAATGACATCGAGACCCCGCACGTGCGCGACTTTCGTCAAACTTTCATCCACCGTCAGCAAACGCGCCGAGAGCACCTTCGCGCTCTGCGTCAGCCGCGTTTGCAAGGAATCTTCTTCCGCGATGCCGCGCGCCTCGTGGATCGTGAGCGAAATCGAGGGGTTTTCCTTCAATGAATCCAACACGCCCAGCCCCCGCTGCCCCCGCTGGCGCTTGCTGGCCGAAGACGAATTGGCCATCAGATGCAGCTCATCCAGGACAAAGCGCGGGATGATGAGACGCCCGTTCAAAAACCCCGCCGCCAACAAGCGCACCAAGCGCCCGTCCACTAAAACCTCCACATCGGCCAACAAGGGCTGACCCGAGGCCGCGTCCTGCCGGAAGCGCACGTAGGGAATGATGAAGGCGAAATCCTCCCGGTCACTTCGCATCGCCAGCACCGCTCCCAAGAAGCCCAGACTCGCGAACAAACTGACATTGAGCGCCAGGGCGAGCGTCGTCCCGAGTTCCCCCGAGTCTCCGCCGAGGTCGTTGAAAGCCACATTGATGAGCTCGGAAATTCCCACGCGGGTCAACAACCAGGCGCAGAACAAGCCCACGCCCAGCCCGAAAGTCGCCGTGGAAAAACCACGCAGCGAAAAACCCAGCATCAAGCGCTCGATCAAAATAAAAAACCCCGCCACCAGCAATCCGCCAAGCAAACCCTTCCACATATCTGTCCCCGTCCCCATCGCGATCGCTAGGCCCGCCAGCTCACAAATCACCACATAAATCATGCGGGCGACTGTGATCGAATTCTGCGTAATATTCATCTACTCACCACTCTAGCAAAGCCCCCCCGCCTCGCCAAGCACGGCCTTACTTCAATCAAGGCATCCCCTCAAAAAAATCACTTTCGTTCAAAAAGTAAGAGCTCATAGCGCAGCGCTCCCGTGGCGTAGGCCAAGCGGGCGCAGAAAGGAGCGAACAACAACAGGGGCCGCTGCCTCGCCGCCCGCCAAAGTGCGCGCAACAAGCACGGACGTCGCCACGCCCCCAAGGCCCTCCACCACATCGCGGTCCAAGTCCGCGCGACTTCGTCTCCCAGCTCTTTTTTCTCCCGCAACGCCCAGGCATCAGCGGAAGCTCTTTCCACCTCTCCCACTTCTCGCCAGACCACCGCCCCGGAGCGAGCCAGCAAGGCCAACAAGCCGCGCTCGAAGTAAGAGATATCTTCCGCCCGAAACCAATCTGCGACGAGCAAACGGGCCGTCGGTACACCGGCCTGGAGGCATTTCTGAAAAAAAGCATCCCCATCCGCCATGTGCGAGAGACTTTCCAGCGCCAGAAGACCCTCAAAGCGCGCCCCGCCCTGCCACATCGCCCAGTCGCCCACCCAGACCTCACCGCTCAGGCCTTGCGCCGCCCGCCTCCCCTCCACCGCCGTCAAGGACACCCCGGAAACAACGACTCCTGCCGCCTTCTCAAGAAATCGCCCCACCTCACCTCCTCCACAGCCGATATCGAGCACGCTCTGGCCTTGATGCGCTGCGAGCATTCGCGCGATCTCGCCCTGCAAATTCCGTCGGGCCTGCTCCGGACTTTCCCCACCCTCGATCCACCAGCCATGATGACGCGCCGCCCCCCAAAGCCCGTCGTAAACGGACTCCAAATCCTCGTAAAGTCGGCCCGCCGCCTCGCTCATGGCACCGGCACTCCCGCGAGCGCGGCTTGCAAGAGCGCCTCCGGATCGGGAATCTCCTCGCTGAGCAAACGGTGCCGCAAAACATGCGGAAAGACGAACTGGACATGATCCGGCAAGACATCCTCCGCCCCCTCCAAAACCGCCGCCGCCTGCGCCGCCCGCTGCACCGCCAGACAAGCCCGCACCGAAACGCTGTGCTCATGCCCGCTCAGCCGCCGCACTTCCTGACAGAGCGCGAGAAGATAACCTTGTAAATTCGCCCCCACCGTCACCTGCGTGACCGCCGCTTGTAAGCGCTGCAAGTCCGCCATCTCCAGCAAACTTCCCGCCTCCCCCGGCTCGCCCCCCGCCGCATGCAGGCGGAGAATTTCCAACTGCACCTCCTCGTCCGGAAGGCTCATCGGAATCGAAACCAAAAAGCGATCCAACTGCGCCTCCGGCAGCGGAAAAGTCCCGGCCGACGAAGTGTCGTTCTGAGTTGCCACCACGAAAAAAGGCTCCGGCAGCGCGTGCGTTTCCCCATCGATCGTGACCTGCCGCTCATTCATCGCCTCCAGCAGCGCCGCCTGCGTGCGGGGCGAACTCCGGTTGATCTCATCAGCCAACAAAATATGCGAAAAAACCGGTCCGCGGATGAACTCGAACTCCCCCCGGTCCTGCCGGTAAAGATGATAACCCAAAATATCGGCCGGCAAGACATCCGGCGTGAACTGCACCCGCCGGAACTCCCCACCGACCGCCCCCGCGAGCCGACGCGCCAGACTCGTCTTCCCCAAACCCGGCGCCCCCGTCACCAGGGCGTGCCCCCGCCCCAGCAAAGCCACCAATAACAACTCACAAGCCTCCTCCGCCCCCAAAACACTCCCTCGCAAGCCCCCACGCAAGCGATCAAGCAAATCCCTCATGACCAAAAATCAAATCACCAATAACGAATCACCCATAACACCCTTCCTTCTCACCCCAGCTCCTGCAAGTTCCGCAGTCTCTCCAAAGCCGCCCCGCTCTCGATGAGTTCGAAAGCCCGACGCAAGCCCGCCTCCATGTCGTCCGCCAAGCCCGCGCAGGCCAAGGCCGCCCCCGCGTTGAGCGCCACAAGATCCCGCTTCGCTCCCTTGATCCGACCACTCAGAATGCCCTCGAGGATCTCCGCGTTCTCCGCCGCCTCCCCGCCTTCCACCTCGCTCAAGTCCGCCAGCTCCAGCCCAAAATCACCCGGCGCAATCTCCTCATCGACCAAATCCTGGAAAGTCCCCGCCTTGCAAATCCGCGTCGGCCCGAAAAGACTCACCTCATCGGCAAAACGCCCGTCCTGCGTCTCCCCATTGACCACCCAGGCGCTCTCCCGGCCCAGTCGCTGCAGGATCTCGGCAAAGACCGGGACGAGCGTCGGATTCATCACCCCCACCAGCTGGCACTGCGGCCGCGCGGGATTGAGCAAAGGCCCGATCAGATTAAAAATCGTGCGCACTCCCTCCTTCGCCAAAGCCTGCCGCACCGGCACCACCGCCTTGAACGCCGGATGATAGGCCGGAGCGAATAAAAACCCGACCCCCGCCTTCTCCAAACAGGCCCGCACCCCCACGCCCTCGCGATCGATCGTGATCCCCAGCGCCTCCAAAACATCCGCCCCCCCGCTCTTCGAGGTGATCCCGCGGTTCCCGTGCTTCACCACCGTCGCGCCCCCCGCCGCGACCACGAACATGCTCGTTGTCGAGACGTTGAACGTATTCAGCTTGTCACCGCCCGTGCCGCAAACATCAATCGTCGGCCCCTCCCGCTCCAGATCATCCAAGCCCGGATCGACCGCCCGCTCCAAAAAGACCTGAACGAACTCCGCAATCTCCCGCGCCGTCTCCCCTTTTTCCGACAAGGCCTTCAAAAAAGCAATCTTCCCCTCCACCCCCGCCGCCTCGTCTAATAAAAACTCCGCCGCCGCCGCCACTTCCCGCGGCTCCAGCTCCGCTCCAGCCTGCAATTGTCGAATCAACGCATCCATGTCGCCCCCAAACTAAGCCCCGAATCAGGGTAAAACACGAAAAAAACGCCCCGCCCCACCGCTTTTTTTCTGCCCAGCACCCGCCAATCTCTGCCACCCTCCCGCCACATGGCCACCGTCCAACGCTTCGACCACTTCATGGAAAACGCCCTCTACGGCCCCCGCGGCTACTACACCGGCGACCGCCAGATCTTCGGCGCCCGGGGCGATTTCACGACCAGCCCCAAGCTCTCCCTCGCCTTCGGACGCGCCCTCAGCCACTGGATCCTCGACGCCTGGAAACACCACCAAAAACGCCTCCCCGTCATCGAAGTCGGCCCCGGCGACGGCTCCCTCGCCCTCAACATCCGCCAAAGCTTCCCCCTCTGGCTCACCCCCTTCCTCTCCTACCACCTCGTCGAAAAATCCCCCCGCCTCCGCGAACGTCAGCAAGAACGGCTCGGACGCAAAGCCCGCTGGCACGACTCCCTCTCCGACGCCCTCGCCTACCTCGGCGGCGAAGCCCTCATCCTCTCAAACGAACTCATCGACGCCTTCCCCGTCCGAATCTTCCGCAAAAACGAACCCGGCACCTGGGACGAACTCCACCTCGACGGCACCCGCGAAATCTGGCACCCCGCCGCCGAACTCCCCGCCTCCTGCCAATTCGACCACCCCTGGCCCGCCGGCCAACGCCTCGAAATCCACGAATCCGCCCACCACTTCCTCCGTCACGAACTCGCCCCCATGACCCGGGGCGACCTCCTCACCATCGACTACGGCCTCCACACCCCCGCCGAACTCTACCACCGCCGCCCCCGTGGCAACTTCCGCGCCTTCCTCCACCACCACCTCCTCGACCCACCCGCCGCCTACCAAAACCCCGGCCGCCAGGATCTCACCACCGACGTCTGCTTCGCCGACCTCGAAAACTGGCTCGCCGACCTCGGCTTCCGCACCCTCAGCCTCCGCACCCAGGAAGAACTCCTCACCCCCCACCTCCAAAACACCCTCGCCGACATCTACCTCTCCCACCCCGCCGGCCCCGGCACCGCCTTCCTCGCCCTCCACTCCCGAAAAGCCTAAAAGACCCGCTGCAAGAATCCCCCTCGCCCCCCAGTATCAATCCCACCCCGTATCCAGCCACCCATGAGCACCCGCATCCTCGCCATCCTCATCCTTGCCGCCTCCCTCCTCAGCAGCGCCACCGCCTTCGAACTCAAAAACGGCGATAAAGTCGCCTTCCTCGGAGACACCTTCATCGAGCGCATGCAATACCACGGCTGGCTCGAGCTCGCCGCCACCACCCGCTTCCCCGACCGCGACATCTCCTTCATCAACCTCGGCTGGAGTGCGGACACCCCCGGCGGAGCCTCCCGCAACGGCCTCAGCCTCCTCCAGGCCGGCCACGCCCCTGCCGGCGAAGGCTGGCGCCAACTCCAAAACCAGCTCCGCACCTACCGCCCCACCGTCATCATCCTCGGCTACGGCATGGCCTCCTCCCTCCCCGGCGGCCAAAGCCCCGCCGAATTCCAAGACGAACTCACCCGCCTCCTGCGCGAAGCCCCCACCCTCGCCGGCCACCCCGTACGCTTCCTCATCCTCTCCACCCCACCCCTCATCCCCGCCACCGGCCAAAACCCCGCCCACCAACAACGCCTTGCCGCCATCAACACCATCCTCAAAGAAACCGCCACCGCCCACCAATATCCCTTCATCGACCTCACCACCCTCCCCCAAGACCCCGCCTACACCCAAAACTCCATCCACCTCACCTCCCAAGGCTACCAAGCCCTCGCCCGCCACATCGAAAAAGCCCTCGGCTGGCCCACCGGCCCCTGGGACCAGGGAAAACGCGCCGAAAACCTCCGTCAACACATCCTCAAAAAAAACCAATGGTTCTTCAACCGCTCCCGCCCCGCCAACATGGCCTACATCTTCGGCTTCCGTAAAAAAGAACAAGGCCAAAACGCCGGAGAAATCCCCCAATTCGACCAACTCATCGCCGCCCAGGAAACCCACATCGCCCGCCTCCGCGACCTCTCCCAGGACAGCACCATCCCCCTCCCCCCCGTCCGCACCAAATCCGCAGTCGCCGCCAACACCCCACAGCCCGCCCCCACCTTCACCGTCGCCGATGGCTACGAAGTCACCCTCTGGGCCGAAAACCCCCTCCTCCACAAACCCACCCAAATGAACTTCGACGCCCAGGGCCGCCTCTGGGTCGCCAGCTCCCAAACCTACCCCCAAATCGAAGTCGGCCAAACCCCCGACGACCAAATCATCATCCTCGAAGACCGCGACCGCGACGGAAAAGCCGAACACTCCCACGTCTTCGCCGACGGCTTCCTCATGCCCACCGGCATCCTCCCCGGAAACGGCGGCGCCTACGTCGCCCAAAGCACCGACCTCTTCCACCTCGCAGACACCGACGGCGACGGAAAAGCCGACACCCGCACCCGCCTCCTCAGCGGCTTCGGCACCGAAGACACCCACCATAACCTCCACACCCTGCGCCGCGGCCCAGACGGCCGCCTCTGGATGAACCAATCCATCTACACCCGCAGCGACATCGAAACCCCCCACGGCCTCACCCGCCTCAAAAGCGGCGGCATCATGCGCTTCGATCCCCACACCCACCACCTCACCCCCACCTTCTACGGATGGTGTAACCCCTGGGGCCACCAATTCGACAAATACGGCCAATCCTTCGTCACCGACGGCGCCGGCGGCCAAGGCATCAACTGGGCCGTCCCCGGCGCCATGTACTTCACCTACGCCAAAGCCCCCAAAACCCTCCGCAGCATCAGCCCCGGCTCCTACCCCAAATTCTGCGGCCTCGAAATCATCGAATCCCCCCACTTCCCCGCAGACTGGCAAGGCTCCATGGTCACCTGCGATTTCCGCGCCCACCGCGTCGTCCGCTTCAGCATCAACGACCAAGACTCCGCCTACACCGCCCAGGCCGAAGAAGACCTCCTGCGCACCAACAACGTCAACTTCCGCCCCATCGACGTCAAAATCGGACCCGACGGCGCCCTCTACATCGCCGACTGGTCAAACCCCATCATCAACCACGGCGAAGTCGACTTCCGCGACCCCCGCCGGGACCGCGCCCACGGCCGCATCTGGCGCCTCACCAAAAAAAGCACCCCCCTCACCAAAGTCACCGACCTCACCACCCTCCCCCCCGCCGAGCTCCTCCCCAAACTCACCTCCCCCCACCGCCACGAGCGCGAACAAGCCACCGCCCTC